>CAYYAN010000007.1:0-16951 GCA_964469825.1 uncultured Chthoniobacter sp.
CAAAGCCTGACTACAAGCCAATTGGGCTTGCTGACATTGCGAAAGCCCATGACATAGTTTCCTTTCCCATTTTTTGTATTGGGGGCATTACTACAATAACATTGCCGCAAGTCGTGGCAGCAGGCGCTCAGCGAGTCGTAGTGGTTTCTGATCTTTTAAGAGCAAGAAATCCTAGCACCAAAGCGAAGGAGTTTTTAGAAGTGGTCCAAAAAAGACCTTTTTAATTTAATACACTCTCATTTTCTATGAAAGTACAATATAAGGGACTATCGAATGTAGCTCTTACCTATGCAAATGATGTTATCATGGATGGAGCAGGAGCGCAGCTACAGCGCATTTATAGCATTTATGCTCTCTCGAGGCATCTGGGAGTGAGTTATTTTCATTCGCCTCTTTTTGAACTCGGATATCAAGGCATCACTGCACTCGAGAAAAATCAACGAGATCCAAAAATCGTAGAGCGATACAATGCGCTCTTCAGCATTCCTTCTGATGAGGCTTTGCCGGAAGATGCTATTGTTCATTATCTCATGCGCGCAAACTTTGATTTTATTCATGATCTAAAAAATGAAGCTCGTGATAAAAAGAGCTTTCATTTAGTGAAAATAGTTTCTACTTACCCTGTAGCCGATCACTTTCCCGAAATGCTACGGCATTTGCAAGCGATCTCTCCGTTTGAAAAAGTCCCCTCGCCGGTTTTTAGAATCGCCATTCATGTCAGACGAGGCGATCTTTTTATTGCAGATCAGGATCGGTTATTGCCGAATGCCTATTACATGCTGATTGTTCAACAGATTGTAAAAACGCTCCAGCAACTTCGGATTTCTTTTGTTTGCGAGCTTTACACGGAACTTTCTTCAGCTCCTTTTGTAGTGACTCCTGCTCATTATGGAATGGCGACCCGAGTGAAGAAAGATATCATAGTCACTTCTGAGGGGAATGACATTCGGGAATTTGAGCAGTGGCCTCACTTAAAAAAATATATTAATGGAGATCCGATTGAAACACTGCAGGCCATGGCGACAGCCGATCTGTTGGTCATGAGCCGTTCCGATTTTAGTTATACAGCGGCGATTCTCAATAAAAAGGGGATTGTTGTTTACCATCCTTTTTGGCATGGGACTCCTATGGAGTGGCTCGATGGAAGCCATCAGCGCTCTTTTCCTGAAAGATTATTAGAGGCTTGTTCTAGGTGGTTACAACATTGAAAAAAAACATTAGATTGTTTCTTTTGATGGTGAGGCTCGGTTTATCGAAAAATAGTTCTTTTGATTATTCTTTTGAGATAACAAGGGTGTGCTCTCTTTACTAGAAAAGCTAGGATCTTCTTCTCTAAAAATATTGCGCTGCGCTATTGCTAAACGATCTTTAACCGCGATTGCTTCTTGATGAGCATGATGTGCCGCTCGTTCTAGCGATGCTAATTGAAGTATGGAGCTTGTAGGAGGATTAGACCATGGCTTTTTATTAATCGAGGCATTTTTCTTTTGAGCTGCTTTTGTGATTTGATCAACTTTTATTTCAGAAGCTTGAACTTCTTGAGCAAGAGCTTGGACTTGAGGAGCGCTTTCCATTGCAGGGAAACCTTCTCCCTGCTCTTTCAAGACTTCTGCGGTCGTCAGTATTTCGCTAAGATCTTTTGTGCTCAAGGGATGAGCAATGGCAATACGATGGGGAAGCGAGGGAAAAGAGGCAGCAGCTATTTTTTCTCCATACTCTTGTCGGAGTAATCCAAAAAGTTCTTTTGTTATCTGCCGAGATTTATCCGGAATAAGTTCATCAGCTGTTTTTTTGCTTTCGATCAATATTGGAGGAAAAGCGCTAATGAGATGATTGTAAAATGCGGGAGGCGCCACTTTCAAAACGGTTCCGCGATCATCACTTTGAATAACAAGGTTGCCTGCGTTGGGATATTCTGAAATGGCTCGCTGGCACTGTTCCAAAGTAATGAGGGGAGCCACAGATTCGTTAGAAGTGGAAAGATTCATCATTTGCTCGGAGTCGGCTTTCTCAGTAGAGGTTTTTTCTTTGGCAGAAGCGATATTAAAATTATTGCGCTCGAGCAAGCTAGAAGAATCGTCTTCAGTAATTCTTCGACCTTGTTCTTCCGTATATTTCAGTCGTGCTTCTTGAGATTCTTTTCTCCTTGCGTTATTGAGAACTGGTTTCATTGCCAGAGCTGCGGCGACTCCAGCAAAAAAAATGACAAACAATCGGACCACAACTGCGAACTTTAAATTCAGAGATGAACTATCAATCCTTCAATTCCGGAACACCATGTTCCAAGAAGCGCTCCAAAAATCCCGTGTGGTAATGACCACGCCGAAATTCAACATCGCGCATGATGCTTCTTTGAAGAGGAATAGTAGTTTTAATTCCTTCGAGGAGATACTCACCCAGAGCCCGATTCATGCGATTGATTGCAGCTTGACGGGTTGAAGCCGTTGCAATGATTTTAGCAATCATTGAGTCGTAATGCGGAGGAATTGGATAACCAGCGTAGGCATGAGAATCAATGCGGATGCCACGACCGCCTGGAGCATAGTAAGCCTCGATTGTGCCAGGACAAGGCTGAAAATTGCGATCTGGGTCTTCTGCATTGATGCGACATTCAATCGAATGAAGACGAGGTTTTGCATTCACGACATGGTCAGAGAGATGTTCTCCTGCCGCGACTTGAATTTGTTGTTTTACAAGATCGCAACCATAAACTTCTTCCGTTACAGGATGTTCTACTTGAATTCGCGTATTCATCTCCATGAAATAGAAATTTCCTTGTTCGTCAACAAGGTATTCGATCGTGCCAGCATTTTCATAGCCGACCATTTCACAAAGACGCACTGAAGCAGCCCCCATTTTCTCTCGGAGGTCTGCTGTCATCATTGGGGATGGACATTCTTCGATGATTTTTTGATTGCGACGCTGCAAAGAACAATCTCTCTCACCTAAGTGAACGACATGACCATGTTGATCACCAAACATCTGGAATTCGATATGGCGTGGATTTTCGATAAATTTTTCAATGTAGACAGCGCCATTACCAAAAGCTTTTTCTGCTTCAGTGCGGGCTTGATGAAATCCTTGGACAAGACTTCCATCATTGCGTGCAATCCGCATACCGCGGCCACCTCCGCCAGCTACTGCTTTGATCATCACTGGAAATCCGATTTTGCGAGCAATTTTCAAAGCCTCTGCTTCGTTTTCAACAATGCCATCACTTCCAGGAGAAATAGGAACCCCTGCCCTGCGAGCGGCGTCACGAGCGCTATTTTTGTCTCCCATCATTTTAATAGCAGAGACTGGAGGTCCAATAAATTTGATATTTGCAGAAGCACAAATCTCCGCAAAGTGGGCATTCTCAGCAAGGAAACCATAGCCAGGATGAATGGCGTCAACATCAGAAATTTCGGCAGCACTAATGATTCGATCGATTTTCAAATAACTTTCGTTGCTAGGAGCTCGACCAATACAAATCGCTTCATCTGCAAATTGGACATGAAGGGAGTGGATATCGGGTTCGGAATAGACTGCGACGGTGCTGATGCCAAGCTCCTTACAAGCTCGAATAATGCGGAGGGCAATTTCGCCACGGTTAGCGATGAGAATTTTACGAATCATAAAAAAGACGGAAAGCTGAAAGAGGAAGACGAAAGGTTAATAACTGATTTGATGAGAGAATGTTTGTTAGAAAAAAAACATTTTGAGGATTCAAAAGGATCAATGAATTAAAATCAGTTCAGCCTTTCGCCCTCAGCCTTTACAGTCTTATTTGACTTTAAATAGCACATCGCCAAATTGAACAGGCTTTCCATTTTCAGCAACAACCTCAACAATCGTTCCTGAAACTTCAGCCTTAATTTCATTCATGACTTTCATGGCTTCAATAATGCAGACAACTGTTTCAGTAGTGATGGTGCTGCCAACTTGGACAAAAGCAGGTGTTTCAGGTGAGGCCGCAGAATAAAAAGTTCCGACCATTGGAGAGCGAATTTCTTGGTAATTTTGTGCTGCTTCAGGAGCTGCTGCTGCAGTTGAAGCTGCTACAGGAGCTGCTATCGTGGGTGTAGGAGAGCTATGATGACCTTGAACAAAGGTAGTCGATGTTCCTCCAGCTGCTCCCTCTGGAGTTTTAAGGGTAATTTTAAAATCGCCTTCCTCCATTTTAAAGACAGCCAAGCCGTTCTTTTTCATGAGGTCAATGAGCGTCCGTATTTCTTTAATTTCCACGAGATATAAAAGTTGAGGTTCAAAAAGTAATGGGTAAAAGAGTAAGAAGGGAATCATTCTTTTGCAATCGAAATCACTTGCTCTTTACCCTTTACTCTTCAATTTTCACCCGCTACTTTACTCTCCTTATGTGGTTTATTCTCCCTTTTTTGACAACCTGTCTTATTATTGTTTGCATATTAATGATTGTGGTCGTGTTGATGCAGCGCCCGAAGAGCGAAGGGCTTGGGGCTGCTTTTGGCGGCGGCATGACTGATAATCTTTTTGGAGCTGAGACCACCAATGTCCTTAGTCGTTTTACCGTTTGGTTGGGGGGACTCTTTTTTCTGCTGACACTCGTAATTTCTATTTTGTATGTAAAACGTTCTAGTGGGGAAACAGCTGTTCAGAGGCAGTTGTTAAAGGCTCCTTCTCCCGTGACAAAAGCTGTCGAAGAATCACAAAAAAAAGAGACGTCAGTCCCCTTACGCTAAATTTTATGCGCATTGTTGAGCAAGCCGCTCTCATGCAGCAAATATGCCGACAGGCGGTTCATCCACTTGTTCTCGTTCCTACAATGGGAGCGCTTCACGAAGGCCATGCCACCCTTATTCGGCATGCACGAAAAGTCGCAGGCTCGGCTGGTATAGTTGCTGTTTCCGTTTTTCTAAATCCGAAGCAATTTAATTCAGTGGAAGATTTAAAAAAATATCCACAGCCCTTTGAGGCAGACAAAATTATCTGTGAGGAAGCGGGAACTGATTTGCTTTTTCATCCCAGTGTTAAAGAGATGTATCGAACTGATACTTCCTTGAATATCGAGGAAACACAACTTTCTCGATTTCTCTGTGGAGCCTCACGCCCTGGCCATTTCAGAGGAGTAGCAACGGTGCTTACGAAAATTTTTAATATCGTCATGCCAGACAAAGTAGTCTTTGGAGAAAAAGATTGGCAGCAATTAGCAATCGTGCGGCGTCTTGTTCGTGATTTAAATTTTCCCATCGAAATCATGGGGCATCCGACCGTGCGAGAAGGTGATGGATTAGCGCTGAGTTCTCGCAATGCGCGACTTTCCGAAGTCGAGCGGAAAGAGGCGCCAAAAATTTATCAAGGTCTTCAACAAACTGCGAAACAAGTTCGAAACGGAGAAACAAAAGTTACCGTGCTGCTCTCTGCCGCGCGCGCCGCTCTAGAAGCCATTTCTGGAGCTGCTATTGATTATGTTGAAATTAGGAACGAAGAAACTTTAGAACCGCTTTCAGAAATTACAAAGGCTTCCAAGCCTCGTTTATTTGTTGCTGTGAATCTGGGAAACACACGGCTCATTGATAACATCGCCTTGCATGGACAAGGCCCTGATGTTAAAAACTCTTAAGCAGCCTTTGAGTGCTCCATCACCTATTTCCTTTTTACATTTATGAACATTAGAGTTCTGTTCTCGTTATCCTTCGCTCTGCTTTTTGCAACTCTTTGTAAGGCTCAACAAGAATTGCCTCCAAAAATTATTTCCGTGATATTGAGCACTTCTTACAATACGACATTTCCTGATTATGGAAATATACCGATAGTTGGACCAATCGTAGCCCCGTTTTTCGATTGCGGCCGCTTTATAGATGTCACTTTAGAACCAGATCAAGAATTGATTGTTTCTATTAACACTGATGATGTTGTTGTTACTAAGGCGATCAGCGCAAATACTCTTTTTTCTAAAATAGAAAATAATAATTATTTTTATAGGAGCGCTCCCCCTTCTTTAAACGAGGTATCAGTCCTAAATACAAGTGATCATCAGATGGAATATCATTTTAAAGCAACCTCCCAAAAAAATAATAGGGCTACGATTGAATTTTTCACTGCTACCTCTTCTGACGACTTAGAATCTTATCACGGTTTTTTTCCAGTTATTGATGTAACGGTTCAATAACCTGAATAAGTATTTTTTTTGGAGCCTGTTTTCTGTAGGCTTTTTTTATGCTCGTCCCCGAAGTTGCTCAATATCTTCCTAAAATTCGCGCGCTCTGCCAAGAATATGGCGTCAAGCGGATGAGCATCATTGGTTCGGCGACCAATAAAGAAAAATTTTCTCCTCAGACGAGCGATGTTGATGGATTGGTGGAATTTTTAAAAGAAGAAGATTCTGACAAAAAATTGTTGAGCCTAACAAAAGATCTTAAAAAAATTTGCCAACGTCCTGTGGAATTGCTGCTCGAAAGAATACTAGAAAATTATCAAGAGAATCATCCGCTTCGACAAATAGTTGAAAAATCGAAGGTCTTAATTTATGATTCCTCCCATGATTGCGCCTGAAATTGCTCAACATCTTCCTGGAATTCGTGCTATATGCAAGCGTCAAGGAGTCGAGCGCATGAGCTTCTTTGGATCAGCTGCGAGAGAAGACTTTTCTCCAGAAACGAGTGATGTTGATTGTTTGATAAAGTTCCTGAAGATTAATAAACCAGGAATTGCAGACCGTTATTTTAATTTGATCGAAGGATTGGAAAAAACATGTCATCGTCCGGTGGACATTGTTTTTGAAGGAACTATGAAAAATTATATTTTTCAGAAAATTGTTGAAAAATCTAAAGTGCTCATTTACGACGCAACGAATGAAAAAGTACCATTACTCCATGAGCGTTTAGCAAAACTTCTCTAACAGGTGCTGAATTTCGACTACATCATCATTGGCAGTGGTATTGCTGGATTGACCTTTGCTCTGAAGGCCGCACAGCAAGGTTCTGTTGCGATTGTCACCAAAAAATCGAAAGCTGATTCTAACACGGCTTGGGCGCAAGGAGGAATTGCCTGCGTAACGAGTGATGAAGACACATTCGAAGCGCATGTGCGTGATACGATGATTGCAGGAGATGGATTATGCGACGAAAAAGTTGTTCGAACTGTTGTTTCAGAAGGGCCTGCTAGAATCGAAGAACTCATGAAGTTGGGAATGCACTTTGATGAAAGAGAAAGTGAGGAGGGTCATCGCCAACCTGATTTAGGAAAAGAGGGAGGTCACTCCAAACGCCGAATCTTGCATGCACAAGATCGAACAGGATTTGAAATTGAAAAAACGTTACTCGCTGCTGTTGCTTGTCATCCGAACATCACGAGTTTGTAACATCACATGGCGATTGATTTGATCACTACTCCAAAGCGGCCGTATGTTCGCGAAAATAGAACTCCTGCTGACAATGATCCGTCATCACAGGGTGATAGTCTATTAAAGGCCAACTCTCGCTGTGTGGGGGCGTATGTTTTTGACGAAGAAAAAAATCAGATTGAAACACTTGCTGCAAAAATTGTTATTCTTGCAACGGGAGGTTGTGGCAAAGTCTATCTCTACACGACAAATCCTGACATCGCAACGGGCGATGGCATTGCGATGGCATGGCGTGCTGGTGCAGCTGTGGCCAATATGGAGTTCATGCAATTTCACCCAACCTGTCTTTTTCATCCACAGGCAAAATCATTTTTAATTTCCGAAGCTGTGCGTGGCGAAGGAGCTATCTTGCTTAACGGAGCTCAAGAACGTTTTATGGAGCGTTACGATGCGCGTCTCGAATTAGCGCCTCGCGATGTCGTGGCGCGTGCCATTGATACAGAGATGAAAAGACGAGGTGATGATTGTGTTTTTCTCGACATCACGCATCAACCAGCAACTTTCATTCAAGAGCGTTTTCCAAAAATTTACGAAACATGCTTGTGCTATGGCATCGATATTACCCATCAACCAATTCCTGTCGTTCCTGCAGCGCATTATCAATGTGGAGGCGTGAAGACTGATTTGTACGGACGAACTTCAGTGTCAGGTCTCTATGCCATTGGCGAAACCGCTTGTACTGGTCTGCATGGAGCAAATCGTCTTGCAAGCAATTCACTCCTTGAAGCCTTGGTCATGGCTCATCGTGCAGCTGCCGCAGCCGCAGAAGAGAAAAAAGAAATCAGCATGGCCACAAAAATTCCTCCATGGTTTTCGGGAGAAGCTCAAGATCCTGATGAGCTCGTGGTGATCAGTCATATGTGGGATGAAATTAGGCGCCTCATGTGGGATTATATGGGAATTGTTCGGACTACAAAGCGACTTCAACGCGCTGCAGCGCGGCTCAAAAATTTAGAAACAGAAATACAAGAGTTTTATTGGGACTTTAAAGTCTCTACTGATTTATTGGAGTTACGTAATCTCGTTACTGTTGCGAATCTCATGGTCCAATCAGCTCTCAGTCGCAAAGAAAGCCGTGGTTTGCATTACACGCTTGATTATCCGAAACACGATCTGGAGTTTTTACAAGAGACATTGCTAAAAAATAAAAAGTCCCTGTAGGAGTCGGCTTCGATTTTCTCACTTTGGGGACAGTCGTCGATTTTTAGAAACTAAAAATTTTTCGCCCGCCTTGTATTCATGGGCTTTGCGCGGCGTCTCACTACGATTTTCCATGAAATATCTGTGAACGGATCCCCTTCCTCAGACGTCGAGATTGCGCACATTGAGCGCGTTATCTTCAATAAAGATACGACGAGGCTCAACAACTTCTCCCATGAGGAGACTGAACATTTTTCCTGCTTCTAGAGCATTATCATCATTGAGTTCTACCTTAAGAAACTTGCGGTGTTCTGGATTCATCGTTGTTTCATAAAGCTCCTTGGCATTCATTTCACCGAGACCTTTGAAGCGCTTGATCTGAACACCCCGACGGCCAACTTCTTTAACCATTTCTAAAATACGAGGGATTGAAAAAATCGGATGTCTGTTTTCACCGTCAATAAATTCGAAGAGCGGTTCTGTGCTGTCAGAATAATGTTCCATCTTCATTCCTTTAGCAGCAAGTTCGCCGATTAATTTTTGAATGCCTTTTGATTCATGAACTTCTAACAGACGAGCGCGGCGTTTGCGTGCATGAGTTGTTTTTTCAACAACCTGAGCTGCTTCTCCTTCTGGCGTTTGATGCTCAAAAAGGTTGAGATCAAGATTGTTTGCCGAAAAATCACGCAATGCTGTTTCGTTATGAAAATATTCAACATGCTCTTCATTGCCTGTTCTGATCACGATCAGATAGTGAGGTAACGTTCCTTCAGGAGAGATGGCATGGAGATAAGTTTCAAAATTTCCTCCCAAGCGGCGAATAGCAATTTCATATTTTTCTAAGCGGTCCAGCAAAGATAAAATTTCTTTGAGCTGTGCAGCCGTAAATTCCTTGCCGCTCTTAATGTCGACTAACTTTACCTCTTCAGCGCCAAGTGTAATAAGGATGTTGTTGAGTTGAGCATCATCATCGACATACTCTTCTCTCTTTTTCCGTTTGATTTGATAAAGTGGCGGTTGAGCGATGAAAACATGGCCTCGACGAATCAGTTGTGGCATCTGATTGTAAAAGAAGGTGAGGAGTAGGGTTCGAATGTGAGAACCATCAACGTCAGCATCGGTCATGATGATGATCCGGCCATAACGTAATTTTTCAATATTGAAAGCTCCTTCTTGATCCCCATCACCAATGCCAGTGCCAATAGCCGTGATCATTGTTTGAATTTCAGTATTTTGAAGCACTTTATCGAGACGCGCTTTTTGAACATTGATTAACTTTCCACGAATCGGAAGGATTGCTTGGAAGCGACGATCACGACCTTGTTTGGCGCTGCCACCTGCACTGTCTCCCTCAACGATGTAGAGCTCGGTCAAAGCAGGATCACGTTCAGAGCAGTCAGCCAATTTTCCTGGGAGTCCCCCACCTGTGAGCGCGCTCTTGCGAACGGTTTCGCGGGCCTTGCGAGCGGCTTCACGAGCACGTGCTGCAGTGAGGCCTTTTTCAATGACCTTTTTGGCGATGGGAGGATTTTGATCAAAGAAATCCATGAGGCCTTCGTAAACAGCCGAACTGACGATGCCATCGATTTCAGTGTTAACAAGTTTGACTTTTGTTTGAGATTCAAAGCGAGGATGAGGCAGCTTGACACTCAAGACTGCAACAAGTCCTTCCCGCACGTCGTCACCAGAAAGTGCAGGGTCTTTTTCTTTAAGAAGATTATTGGTTTTAGCGTGCTGATTGATAGCGCGTGTCAAAGCTGTTCGGAAGCCTGTTAAATGAGTCCCGCCATCAGGATTTGGAATGGAATTCGCAAAGCAGAGGATCTGATCGCTGTAAGAATCATTGTATTGCAATACCACATCAACAAAAATATCGTCTCGCTTGCGTGAAATGACGATTGGCTTTGGATGCAGGACTTGCCTTGTTTCACCGAGCTGTCGCACAAATTCAGCAATTCCAAATTTGTAGAAGAAAGTTTCACTCTTTGGCTTATGGGTTTCGTCATCACGTTCATCAGTGAGAACGATTTCAATGCCAGGATTTAAGAAAGCAAGTTCACGTAAGCGTGAAGCAAGACGTTCAAATTTGAAAACCGTTGTGATCGTGAAAATTTCAGGATCAGGAAGAAAGGTAATAAATGTGCCAGTCTGTTTTTTATTTTTGAGGTCGCTTAAGACGGTTAGTTTTTGGGTTGTCTTTCCTTGCGCAAAAGACATGAAATAAACTTTTCCATCGCGTGAGACTTCGACTTTGAACCAAGTCGAAAGTGCATTGACGCATTTAGCGCCAACACCGTGCAATCCGCCGCTGTATTTGTAAGCCCCTTGCCCAAACTTTCCACCAGCATGAAGGTTTGTGAGCACGAGTTCGAGTGCTGGAATTTTAAATTTAGGATGAATATCGACTGGAATGCCGCGACCATTGTCACGAATTGAAACAGAGCCATCAGTGTGGATTGTTACTTCAACGCGTGAACAAAATCCAGCGAGGTGTTCATCGATCGAGTTATCGAGAACTTCAAAAACACAGTGATGCAGTCCTCGTTCATCTGGGTCGCCAATGTACATTCCAGGCCGCTTGCGGACGGCATCGAGGCCTTCGAGTTTATCAATTTGAGCGGCACCATAGGTATCGCCACCAGCGGTATCTTGTTTTTCAGGGACCTCATTAATTTCTGATGAGGTATCTGAAGTTTCAAGTTCAGGAGAGAGTTCTTTCGAGCGACTTTTTTGGGACATGATAAGACTTTAAGAAGGATCAATAATAGCTCTCAAGTTTAGAGCGACGTTGTGAGAGGAGCAACGCTTTTTTAAAAGGAGTTTATCGCCCGATTCTTTGATGCAGAAGCATGTTGTTAACGAAAGAATCAGGATATTGCGTTGAGATCATCTGCAATGTTTTTTTCGAGTCTTCCATTTTTCCTAAGCGTGTGAGAAGGCGTGCTCTCATCCAGAGAGCAAAGGGAGCTCCATAAGATTGGGGATAGGCAACCGAGGCTTGCTGAAGTTCATTCAGCGCTTGATCGGAATGTCCGATCAGATCGTCATTGAGGGCGCGGCCTATCATCGCTGAAACAGCGAGAGGGTGATGTGGAAATTTTTCTAAAAATTGAGCATAGGTATTATTCGATGCTGGAAGATCATGAGCTTGACGTTGAGCGGCTGCCTTCAAGAGCATGGCATCAGCAGCAGCGCCAGAACTGGGGTAGGACGTAATGACTTTTTGCCAATCTTCAATGGTTGTGCTTTTGGAAAGTAGTTCTTCTGAAGCGAGGCGATGAGAACGACGTAAGAGTAAAAGACCTCCTATAGCAAGCAGGAGAAAAAGAACAACGCCCAGAGCAAGGAGAACTTTTTGACGATGCTCTTCCCAAAAAAGGTCGAAGAGAGGGGGGGAGGCAAGTGGTGATTCCATGGTCATAAAAGAAGAATAGTATTCAAATAACTTGCGTCGGAGCAATTCTTAAAATTTTATTTCGGAGGGACAATAAAAATGCCATAAAGTTTTTTGAAAGTTCTAAGGAGGCTTCCATAAACGCCTTGATATTTTTTAATAGCGTCTGTTTCGTTTGGAATTCTTTTTGCAATTAAATAATGCTGTAAACTTCCTGAATCGCCACTATTTACTTTTTGTACTTCTAAAGTTCCTAATCCCACAAAAAAAGCAGCAGCAGTTTTTTGCCTTGCTGCGCTTAATTTTCCTGAATATCGGACTAGATTTTTATGCAAGGAGTGGCCTTGGAATTCTTTTCTAATATTGTCATTAAGTTCTGCAGTTAAAAATTTTGTCTCTTCAATACCACGCGCTGTTCGATTAGAACCGCTTCTACAGTGAAACATCGGCGTATAACCCATTTTAAAACAAAGGAGTGCAAATCGAGCATGAAAAGCGCAGTAATCACCTTCATTCTCGGTAAGGTAGATTTTTTGAGCATGCATTTCTTTGCATTGATCATAAAGTTCTTGAATAACGCGCCGATCTGTTGAGCTCATTGTTTTATTAGAATTTTCTAAAAGTGTAGTAGCTTCATCTAAAATAGAACGAATGGTTGAATCTGTTTTGTTGGCATTTGGTATACTCAATGAATCTCCTACATTAACTCCAATATTAACAGCTTTAATGATTGGTTTGACATAAATAGTGATTGGCTGGTTCGAACTCGGAGGAATATAGGAAATAGCACGCTTTTTCCCATTAGCAGCATCAATCAAATTAAATTGCGCAGTTTGTAGGTCGACCTCATTAATGCCTACGCTATAGCAACTCAATAATCCAATATCAACAAGTGAAAGCTCGATCGGATTCTTTTCATCATTTCCCTTCTCTGGAAGTTTTCCATTGCGGGTATAAAGTGCTGTCAAAATATTTTCATTGAGACGCGCGTCAAAAGTTGACTCTTGTTTTGTAGGATCCAGCACAGCCATAACTCCCGATCGAACGCAGGCAAAAAGGGTGCGACCATCAGCGCTTTTTAAGGTGTCACTCCAAGCATTGATGGAATGATTTGGATTTTTATAATCTCGAGAGCAAACGCCTTTAACTCCATCGTTTTTATAAGAAGCTGATAAAATCTCAGCTGTAGGGACCATTGTGCTATAGTAATCACTTTGAAGACCACTATCTTTTGAGGTGATTGTTTTTTCGATGGTTTTCCAATCGTTTTGATTGAGCTTGGCAACTAGCGTTGGAGAATCAGCCGCTTTAATAATTTTGCTAATCTCTTTTTCTGACAGTTGAGTGGCACTACTCAAGGAGAATTGTTTATCGATTGCAGCTGCCACAGCTTCTCCATATTTGGAAGCAATAGCCGTTCTAAACTCTTTCCCAAGATGAGTAGGAGCAGCGATCACTTCTGAAGAGTGAGAAGAATTTGTAGAGGCTGTAGAATCTGTCGAACAAGAAGATGAGCTCCGAGATCTCGAAAGATACTTAATAGAAAAATTGCCGAAGAATGTTTTTTGAGGTGCGTTCGTGATTTGATTTCCTTGCCATTCTTTTGATTGCCCGGAAAAGCCAAGCGAAGCTTTCCAAGTGCTATCGTAACTTTGTGCAATATCCCTAAACTGATCCATGGACGGCTAAGCTTTGTTGTTTAAGGCATCATTGATGGCAAGCGATATGGGGTGTTCTGTAGGAGATAGAGATCCATTTTCTAAAAAAGATTTCCAATAAAGATTTACCTCTGCAAGATCGATGAGTGCTTTTCCTAATACTTCGCCCGATAAGAGAGTCCCTTCGCTATTGTAAATAGAGAGAGCTCTAGCAATGATAACTTGATGACTTTCTCTCTCTAGGCTGATTGTGCTTCCACGTGTTCCTGCCCAAAAAAGATTAGCTTCTAGTAATTCTTCTAGCATTTTGGTGTGATCTTTTTCCGGAAGTTGGCCTACAAGGCTATGAAGAATCAGCTCTTGTTTTTCTTCATCAAAAGTAAGATGGATCATCAGATGCTCGTCAAATTCGAGAGAGCAAGTGTTGTCTTCTTCTTCAAATTGAAGATCAGGAATGCCCAGAAAATTTCCTAAAGAATTCAGGACCATATTTGCTTTTGCTTCAAAAGAATTTTCCATGGAACCGATAAAATATAAAAATCATGTCCATTGCAACACTTCTTCTATTGTTGTGATCCCTTCTTGCAGCAATCGCAGAGCTTCTGCACGAAGGGGGGTCATTCCTTGCTCAATAGCCCTTTTTCTGAGAACGAGGTGTGAAGCTCCTTGATGGATCAGTTTTTGAATTTCATCGCTCACTAAGAACAATTCAAAAATCGGCATGCGTCCTGCATAGCCAGTTTCTTCGCAAGCCGTGCATCCTTCTCCTCGATAAAAATGAAGATTGTTTTGCTTGCTGGAGAGTCCAAGTGAGATGAGCGATTTTTCTTCGGGCTGGTAGCTCTTACGACATTGAAGACAAATTGTTCGTAGCAATCGTTGAGCTAAGACGCCTCGTAAGACTGTTGCTAAGGTTGTGGATTCTCCTCCCATTTCCAAAATGCGGACAATCGCTCCAGCAGCATCTCTTGTATGTAAGGTGGTCAACACGCGATGTCCTGTTAGTGAGGCTTGAAGAGCCATGTGAGCTGTCGCAGCATCCCGTGTCTCGCCAATCATAATGATGTCAGGATCGTGTCGCAGCAATGAACGCAAGGTGCGAGCAAACGATAATCCAATTGTTTCATTGATGGGAATTTGTAAGGCTCCCTCTAATTCATATTCGACGGGATCTTCTACCGTCACGATTTTGAGTGCTTCGTTATGGAGCTCTTGCAGACAAGCATAAAGCGTCGTGGTTTTTCCAGAGCCAGTCGGACCCGTTACAATAAATAAGCCATGGGGTTTTTGCAGCAATTTCAGTAAGGCTTCTCTTACGCTTGATGAAAAAGACAATTGTTCCAAATTGAGGCAAGTGAGATGACGATCAAGGAGTCTCAAGACTAAACTCTCTCCAAATTGTGTAGAAAGGGTGGCGATACGAAAAGCTGCAGGTTTTTTGTTGGACGTGTTTCGCGGTTGGTATTCCAACCGTCCATCTTGAGAACGACGCTGTTCAGCAATATTCAAATGAGCCATCAGTTTCATTCGAGAAACAATCGCAAGCCCTCGTGTTCTTGAAAAAGAGCGGTGCTCTTGCAGCAGGCCATTGATGCGGTAGCGAACGGTCCAACCATGTTCTGAGGGTTCGAGATGAAGATCGCTAGCCTGCATTATGACGGCATATTCTAGCAGTTGTTCCAGGTCATTTGCTACAGGGTTCAGAGAGCTGTTTTCGTTTGTGCAGTAGCATTCTAAAAGTTCCTTAACGCGTTCTGGAGGAGCCACGATTTGTTTGATTGGCTCCTCTAGCATAAAACGGAGAAGAGCGAATTTCTCTGTAGCAAAGGGATCAACGAGTGCCACAGCGAGGACTGAGTCTTCTCTTGTGAGAGGAATAGCTTGGCAACGCATTGCCAGCGAGGGTGTGAAGATTTTTTTGAAAGAAAGATCCAATTCAAAACCATTAAGGAGCGAAGCTTCTACGCCGAGGAGCGCAGCAGCCGCTTGGCAAAAATCTTGTTGTGTCATCAAGGAAGGATCCGTAAAGCCTAACTCTTGAAAAAGGGAATCAATATCTTCGGAGGTCATGGTATATGAAAGGGTCGAGTCTTCAGCTTACAGTCTTTTCAACTTCTTCCATTGTGGTCAGTCGAGCCGCTGCTTTCATGATTCCATCCTCTCGAAGGCTCTTCGTACAATGTTGGCGCGCGAGATAGGGCCATTCTTCCAAAGAGGTTGCATGATGAAGATAGTGACAGAGCGATTCGTCGAGCACTAAAATTTCAAAAATGCCAATACGTCCTCGAAAGCCTGTGCCGTGGCAATGAGCACAAGTATTATTTTTTTTAAAGGTAGTGTTTTTACAAATTTCACAACATCGTCTTACAAGACGTTGTGCGATGATAGCCCGCAAGCTCGTAGCTAATGAGGAGGCAGAAGCGCCCATGTTTTTAAGTCTGATAATAGAGCTAGGTGCATCATGAGTATGAAGTGTCGAAAAAACCAAATGCCCTGTGAGTGAGGCATGTAAGACGCTTTGAAGAGTGGTGGCGTCGCGGATTTCTCCCACCATGATTTTGTTCGTCGCTTGTCGCAATAAAGAGCGAAGAGCTTGAGAAAAAGTCAGGCCTATTGCTTCATGAACTTGCACCTGGTTGACCCCCGGAATGCGGTATTCAATGGGATCCTCGATCGTCATCACTTTGGCGCCTTGTGCAGCAAGCGCTTGAAGGCAGGTGTAGAGTGTAGTTGTTTTTCCAGAGCCAGTGGGGCCGGTGACTAAAATTAATCCGTCGGGCCGCTGAACAAGTTGTTGTACGATTTCTAGATCAGGCCCATCCAATCCTAATGCTGTAAAGCCTTGTGTAAAACTTGCTGGGTTTAAAAGACGCAATGTCATGCTTTCGCCATACGAGGTTGGCATCGTTGCAACACGTACTTCAAACGCCTCTTTTTTTAACTCAAAGCGACCTTCTTGAGGTAAGCGCTTCTCAGCAATGTCCATCGACTCTGTCATGATTTTCAATCGACTTAAAAGAGGAGTTTGCCATGAATAAGGAAGAGATTGAACTTCTCGTAATATGCCATCGCAGCGGAATCGGACGCGAAGGCGGTTGGGAAGTGGATCGAAATGAATGTCGCTTGCTCCTGCTTGTATAGCTTGTGCGAAGATCTCTTCGACTAATGTGACAATAAAATATTGTTCTTGATCGATGGTTTGTTGATCTTGGAGAAGAGACATAAAAAATATGTGAAGCTCTCTATCACGATTTTTGCTTAAGGAGAAGAAAAATCCATTTTTTCAGAGTTGTAAATTATTCAGCAATTCTTACTCACCAAATTTACGCATGTGTATCCAGCAAATTTACGCATGTGTATCCAGCAAATTTACGCATGTGTATCCAGCAAATTTAC
>CAYYAN010000008.1:0-5154 GCA_964469825.1 uncultured Chthoniobacter sp.
CTCTCTTTCTGATCCACGCGTCGTTGCAGGATTGCTTATTGGAGGATTGCTCCCATTTGTCTTCTCCGCTTTCAGTATTGATGCGGTCGGCAAGGCTGCTGGTGCTGTGGTGATCGAAGTACGTCGTCAAATTGGTCTTCATCCTGGCATCTTAACGGGGCAAGATACGCCTGAGTATGGTCACTGTGTTGATATCGTTACCAAAGCAGCTCTTCGCGAAATGATCATTCCTGCACTTCTTCCTGTAGCAACTGTTCTTGCTGTTGGTTTTATTCCATGGTTAGGCGCTGTTGCTCTTGGGGGCGTGCTCGTAGGAACAATTGTGACGGGCCTTTTCCTGGCTATCTCCATGACATCAAGTGGTGGAGCTTGGGACAATGCCAAGAAATATATTGAAGAAGGAAATCATGGTGGTAAAGGCTCTTCCGCTCACTCAGCAGCGGTTACAGGTGATACTGTTGGCGATCCTTACAAAGATACTGCAGGACCTGCGATTAATCCGATGATCAAGGTTGTCAATATTGTGGCGATTTTAGTCGTCCCTTTGTTGTTTAAGTAAACTCTTTCATATTAACTTTACTATTGGAGCACGGCTGCATTGCTGCCGTGCTCTTCTTTTTTAGTAGATCTAGGATTTTTTAGTTCGTTTCTCTATTAGCATGTTGCATGCTTCTTCTATGTCTTACGAATTTCAACCTTCGATTTCTCGTTTTCCAAAGGCTATTGCAGTTATTGGAACTGAGCTTGCAGTTGCTTGGAGTGATGGAACGGAACAATTTATTTCTTTGCGCGCGCTTCGCAAAGCCTGTCCCTGTGCCGTTTGTGAAGGGGAGCCTGACGTCATGGGAAATAAAATTGCGCTCAAAAAAGAACTCACAGCCGAAAGTTTTATTTTAAAAAAATATGAATTCGTGGGTGGCTATGGCATTCAATTTTTTTGGGGCGATGGACATAGTACGGGGATTTATTCGGTGGGGTGTTTGAGAGAAGGCGAGATCTGAAGTAGCCTCTGGCCAAAAGTCAAAATTTTCTTTGACGTTGGCGAGAGCGCAATATACATTATGATGTATGACTCGTACTCAGATCTATTTGACCGCTTCTCAAAACCAAGCGCTTTCTCATCTTTCTCATGTGCTACATCAAGGAAAGAGCGAACTGATTCGATGTGCTATCAATGAATTTTTATTTAAAAGAGAGACTAATAATAAACTTAAAAAGTTGCGTGCAGCTCGTGGCATGTGGGCAAAGCGTAAAGACGTTTTAGATGTTAGAAAACTGCGATCTGAATTTGATCGTTTTTAAGTTATGACCTATCTTGTTGATACAGACATTCTCATTGATTATCTTCGTGGGCATGCCAATGCGATTGCAGTCATTGAAGAAAATAGTAATGATCTCTGTCTTTCGGTTATAAATGTTGCTGAGCTTTATCAAGGAGTGCGCAGTGCAAAAGAACAAAAAAAATTAGCGGACACTCTTTCCGCATTTATTGTTTTACCAATAACCATGGAAATCGCCACATTAGGTGGAACTTTTTCATCAAAATTTAGAGCCAGCCATGGGGCAGGACTAGCTGATTGTTTGATCGCAGCGACTGCTCATTTGCATGACCTAACATTGCAAACATTAAATTCAAAGCATTATCCAATGTTACGACACGTAGAAGTTCCTTATAAAAAGTAATAGTATTCAGTAGGGTGGTTGAGAGAATTTGTCAGGGGGTACGCCCTGGAGAATTTATTGACATCCAGCCCATAAACCCATAACTATGGGGCTCTATGAATGTCAAAACAACATTAGAACTCCCAGCGCCGCTTCTTCATCAAGTTAAAGTTGCTGCTTTGAATTGTCATACAACAATGAAGGATTTTTTTTGTGATGCATTGAAAGAAAAATTAGCAAAAACACCTCAACTAGAGGCTTCATGGTATCAGTCTCCAATGCCTCCACCCCCTAAGGTTGCGTTCAATGAACTAAAGGCTCTTAATAAAAAGATTTTGGCTGCTGCAGCTGAAATTCATCCAGGAGATTGGGAATGATCTTGGATACTAATGCACTTTCAGCAATGGCTGAAGGAGATTTGCAAATTAGCAAAGTCTTAATAGAGCCATCACAGCAATATTTAACAGTTCCAGTGTTAGCTGAATACCGGTATGGGTTATTGAATTCACGGCTTCGGTTACAACTAGAAACATGGTTGAATAAACTCGAATCTTCAAGATCAGCGCTAATGCTTGATCTTGTGACAGCCCATTTTTATGCGAAGATAAGAGATCAGTTACAAAAAAAAGGCCGAATGATACCTATAAATGATTTATGGATTGGAGCATTGGCTATGCAACATCAACTTCCAATTCTTTCTGAAGATCGTCATTTTGATTATATCGATGGAATCAAGCGAATCAGCTGGAGAAAAAAATGAGCGCCTCTCTTCCCCATCGTCGAAGCATCATCTGTCTCTTGGGTTTGCTCACCGCCGTAGGTCCTTTCACGCTCGACATGTATTTGCCGGCTTTTCCTGCAATTGCACGTGATTTGCACACAACAACAGCAGCTTTAGCGCTGACTCTTTCCAGTGATTTTATTGGAATTGCCTTGGGACAACTTTGCTATGGGCCACTCCTTGATCGCTTCGGGCGCAAGAAGCCACTTTATATTGGTCTCTTCATTTATCTGATTGCTTCACTCGCTTGTATGACGAGTCTCCATCTTGATCAAATGATTTTTTGGCGTTTTGTTGTTGGTGGAGCGGGATGCGTTGCAGGAATTGTTTCTTTTACTTCCGTACGAGATTTCTTTGAACCTGAGGAACGATCTAAAATTTTTTCCATCATGATCCTTGTTATGGGAGTGTCGCCTCTTTTTGCTCCAAGTTTAGGAAATATTCTCACGCTTGTTTTCGGATGGCAGGCGGTTTTTTTGACGTTAGCTTTAATCTCTTTTTTTCTTATTCTTGGAGCTTTCTTTCTCTTGCCATCAAAGGTTCTGCCTGATCAAAATGTGCGTTTAAGTCCATGGAGTGTTTTAAGAGATTACCAACAAATTGCTGCTACACCATGTTTCTATATTTATGGTTTGTGTGGAGCTTGCTCTTTTGCTGCCCTTTTTGCTTACGTTTCGGGATCGCCACAACTTTTTCT
Source organism: uncultured Chthoniobacter sp. (assembly GCA_964469825.1). Classification (GTDB taxonomy): domain Bacteria; phylum Verrucomicrobiota; class Verrucomicrobiia; order Chthoniobacterales; family UBA6821; genus CAIWMF01. Next base: position 3,141 of record CAYYAN010000008.1, read on the forward strand.
CAATTTTTTTCATGTAAGCACAACAAGCTTTAGTTGGATTTTTACATTGATTGCAGCCGGTTTTATTTTAGCCAGCCAACTTAATATTTGGTTGTTGCGCAGTTTTAATAGTATTTCTATTTTGCGGGGGGCCTTATTTTTTCAGGCTGGAATGGCTCTGTTGTTTTTAAGCATGTTTTTCACGAATCATCTTTCATTGGTGATGGCGTCGACCCTTCTCTTTTTTTTAATGGCATCTGTAAATGTTACTTTTTCTAATTCTAATGTGCTGGCAATTGCTCCCTTTGGAACTAATACTGGTCGGGCTTCTGCCTTGATTGGTTTTTCTCAAATGTTTCTTGGTTCAATTGCATCAATGAGTGTGGGTATTTTAGGAGAGAAACATTTCATGGTGATGCCGCTCGTCATCATCATCTCCTCCTGTTTAGCCCTGACTTTTTTTATCAATGGAGAAAAATTTTTTATAAAAACAAAAGCTAGGTAATGAAGGCGGAGCTATTTTTTTAAATAAAATTTTAAAAATTCTTTGTGATTTTTGTGATCTTTGTAGTTATTCTCTTTTTCCCATGGAACAAGTCATTATCGTCGGTACCGGCTGCGCCGGTTTAACAGCAGCCATCTATACAGCACGAGCAAACCTCTCGCCGCTGGTTCTCGAGGGCTCTCAACCTGGAGGTCAGCTTACTACTACAACCGAAGTTGAAAATTTTCCGGGCTTTCCCGAAGGAATTGATGGGCCAGAGCTCATCATGCGCATGCACAAGCAGGCTGAAAAATTTGGTGCGCGATTTTTGTATGGTAGCGTTGAAGAATTTGAACAACGTGATGGAACCAATCGTGTGAAGGTTGATGGAAAATGGCTCGAAACAAAAGCCCTCATCATTGCTAGCGGTGCCTCAGCTCGTTGGCTCGGTCTTGAAGGAGAAAAAGAACTTGTAGGTCATGGGCTCACTTCATGCGCAACGTGCGATGGAGCTTTCTATAGGAACGTTCCTGTTTGTGTTGTCGGTGGTGGTGATTCCGCTTGTGAAGAGGCTCTCTTTCTGACGCGTTTTGCTTCGGAGGTTTTTCTCATCCATCGTCGTGATACGCTGAGAGCCTCCAAGATTATGGCTGAGCGAGCGCTGGCTCATCCGAAGATTAAACCAATTTGGAATGCAGCGATTGAGCGCTACATTCCTGATGAAGAAAAAAAGATGCGTGCTGTTTTGCTGAAAGATCTTGTTTCTGGTGAGACGCGTGAGCTCGATGTAAAGTGTGTTTTTGTTGCCATTGGACACAACGCGAACACGGGTCCTTTTGCAGGCAAACTCGACATTGATAAAAAAGGTTACCTTGTTCCCAAGCATGGAACTGAAATGAATCTCCCTGGTGTCTTTGCTGCAGGTGATGTAGCTGATCAAATTTATCGACAAGCTGTGACGGCAGCTGGGCAAGGATGTGCGGCTGCGATTTCAGCGGAGAGGTGGCTTGCAGAAAATGTGTGAGGAGTAAAAGGTGAAGAACTCAGTGTTAGAAAGACTTTGCTAAAAAGTCGCAAAAACAAATTCTGAAAATGATTTTGCTCCGATCTTGATACTCTTTACTCTTTACGCTTCACTCTTTACTTCTTCCAGATGCTCGTTTGCGACCTTACTCAATTTTACTCTCCCGTTGGCGGTGGTGTACGTCGTTACATTAGCGAAAAAGCAAAACATCTGCGAGCTGCAGGACATCGGCATCTTTTGATTGTTCCTGGTGAAAAGACAGAACGCTGCGAAGAGAATGGAAATATCGTTTATACCATTGCTTCACCTCTTATTTCGCGGACGGCTCGATATCGTGCACTTCTCAATCTTGCATTAATAGAGGAAATACTCGAACAAGAGAGACCTGACATTATCGAGTCAGGAGATCCTTATCAAGTCGCTTGGAAGGCGATTGCTTCAGGGCATGGACTTGGTATTCCAACGGTCGGTTTTTATCATTCTCATATTACATAAGCGACCGTACGATCCGATGCAAAATATTTTGG
>CAYYAN010000008.1:5164-16876 GCA_964469825.1 uncultured Chthoniobacter sp.
TTCTGTTCTTATTGCAGAAGAAATTTCAAAACGTTATGTAGCCGCGCTCTATAATCGCTTTCAACGAACGCTTGTTCCTAGTTCTCTCTATACACAACTTCTCACGACATGGGGGGTTGAAAATGCTGTTACGCTTGAGCTTGGAGTTGATACTTCTATTTTTTATCCCGATCGTGAACGTGGGATTGCCCTCCGCAAAGTATGGCGATTGCCAGAGGGGCGAACAATATTGCTTTATGTGGGACGATTAGCTCCTGAAAAAAATGTGAGAACGTTACTTGGGGCTTTTTCTCGCCTGCATGCAGAAGATCCTCATCAGTATCATTTGATTGTGATTGGAGATGGCCCACTGAGAGGAGCCTTGCAACGCCTTGCCGATAAAACAGGCGAGGTCACATGGCATTCTTATTGCCAAGATGCGATCTCTCTTGCTGATATTTATCGCGCTGCCGATCTTTTTGTTCATCCAGGTGTGCAAGAAACTTTTGGATTAGTGACGCTGGAAACTCAGGCATGTGGTACGCTAGTTGTTGGAATTCAAGGAACGTCAACCGAACGACTTATTGTAGCAGGAAAAGAATTAGGGGCCTTAAAAAACAATCCCCTTGCACTATCAAAGGCCATTAAAAAGGCTTCGCAAGCTGATCTTGTGACCTTGGGAAATCAAACTGCAAGCATTGTGCGAGAACGCTATTGTTGGAAGAGAGTCTTTGATCAACTTTTTAAGATTTATCAAGAAGTGATTACTAGCTATAATCCGTAATTCCATATTTGATAAAAAAATTCTTTTGTGATCTTTGTGTTGTCGCTAAAAGCAACAATTGTGTACCTTATGGTAAATTGATTTTTAAACCTAAAAACGTGAATGAAAATAAAAAATTTTACGCAATATAATCTGTTTCAAACTGTTCGTTCTAATGCCTCACTAACCGTGCAGGTTAGCCGCGGCTTTATAACAACCAGTTTTAAATCAGACTTCTTACGCAAACTTTCTGATTTTGATTCACGTTTTTAGGTTTTAAATGTCTGCTCTCATAGTTAACAATTCGCTTCCAGGAGTGATTATCCGTAGATACCAGCCATCAGATCGTGCTCGTGTTCGTGAGTTGTGCTGTCAGACGGGATTTTTAGGGCAAGATATTACACCTGTTTTTGAAGATCGTGAACTTTTTGCAGATTACTTAACCCGTTATTATACCGACGTAGAACCTGCGTCATCATTTGTTTTGGAACACGAGGGAACCATTAAAGGTTATCTTCTCGGATCACATCTTCCTTTTCGGCAACAATGGTTTAGTTTTTTTAACAATATTAAACTTTTCTGCCGTGGCATGAGCCGCTATCCAACGTACAGTCGAGCTACACGTGACTTTATTGGATGGATTTTGCGTAACTCATGGCGCGAAGTTCCTGCAGCACCACGGAGGAGTGCTCATTTTCATTTTAATATTCTTCCCGAAGCACAAGGCTTAGCTCATTCTACAGCACTAATGAATGCTTACTTAGATTATCTTCGGAGCAAAGGAGTCAAATCGGTTTATGGTCAAGTTGTGACATTTGAAACGCGGCGTGGAGCGCGGGTTTTTGAGCGCTATGGATTTCAAGTTCTCGAACGTCGCGAGATTACAAAATATCGGAATATTCATCCGGAGCCGGTCTACCTTACGACGGTATTGATGAGGCTAACATCATCGGATGTCGGATGATAAAAAAGAATCTCCTGTTTCAGTGAACGAGTACGTACGCGCTTGTTGGTCTGCAATTAAGATCTCTTCGAGTGAAGGGTTTTTTACCAGTGGAATGGTATTCATAGCACGTTCTACTAATTCCCAAATTTGAGGGAAACGAATTTTTCCTTTGAGAAAGAGAGCAGTAGCGACTTCGTTGGCAGCATTGAGGACAGCAGGCATGGTGCCTCCTTGTATTCCAGCTTGGCGCGCTAAATTCAGTGCAGGGAAAACATCATAGCGGGGTTGTTCAAAGTGAAGGCGGCCAATTGACGCCAGATCAAGGTAGGATGCTGGTCCTGGTATGCGTTCGGGATAGGTTATTGTGTATTGAATTGGGAGCATCATATTATTTTGGCTGAGCTGAGCCAAGATCGAGCCGTCAACAAATTCAACCATGGAATGAATGATGCTTTCGGGATGAATAATTACATCAATCTTTTCCATCGGGATATCGAAAAGTCGCATCGCTTCGATCATCTCGAGGGCTTTGTTAAAAAGGGTAGCGGAATCGAGTGTGATTTTTTTTCCCATCTTCCACGTAGGATGACGCAGCGCCATTTCGGGAGTAACGTCCCAAAGTTGTTCTGCACAGATGTTGCGAAAAGGGCCTCCTGAGCAAGTAATAATGAGGCGACGGACTGTTGAAGGATCGCGGCCATCAAGGCATTGAAACAAAGCGCTATGTTCGCTATCGACGGGAAGAATGTTACGACGATACTTTTTTGCAGCGGTCATAACTTGTTCGCCAGCCATAACAAGAATTTCTTTGCTTGCCACAGCGAGGTCTTTTCCAGCTTCTAGGGCTGCTAGTGCTGGTTTTAATCCTGCTGTTCCTGAGATGGCCATTAAAACCAAATCGGCTTCAGGCATTGTAGCAAGCTTAATGAGACCTTCGGAGCCGTGATAAACCTTGCAAAGAAAATCCAGATTTAGCATTTCGGCTTTTGTAACATCTTGAGTGCTGATGGCATGAGGTTGAAATTCTATTGCAAGCTCAAGGAGGCGCTCAACATTGTTATTGCCAGAAAGGCCAACAATCTTCATGCGATTAGGGATTGTGCGTGCAACTTCTGCTGCACTAGCACCAACCGAACCGGTGGCTCCTAACAATGAGATATGGCGTTGCTTCATGACCGAACTAAAATAAATTGAAGGACAAAATAAAAAATAGGCGCTGTAAAAAGAATACTGTCAATCAAGTCCATACCTCCTCCAATGCCTGGAAGCGTATGGCTGGAGTCTTTGGTATGGAGGGAACGTTTGAGAAGTGATTCAGCAAGATCACCTGCAATGCCGATAGAAGCTAAACTTAGCGAAAGGATGATGAGTGTGACAGGTGTGAGGAGTGTGAGTTGTGATTGAAAAAGAACATAAAAAATCAAGCTGCAGGCAAGCGAAAGAACAATAGCTCCAAAAAATCCTTCCCATGTTTTTTTAGGGCTGATATTGGGACAAAAAAGATGTTTGCCCAGAAGACTGCCGAAGAGAAAGGCTCCGACATCAGAAAATTTTGTGATGATGATTAAAAGAAGAGCATAATACATGCCTGGAAGCTCTCCCGTCGATGTTCGAGGCAGAAAGTAGAGAATTTTTAAAACAAATGAAAAAAGCCATGGGATGTAGATAACTCCAAAGAGAGTAAAAGCGATACCTTCAGCAGAAACTCGTTGAGAATTTTGAGGGCGAAAAAATTCTCGGAAGAAAAGAACAAAAATGGTCACAACCATCACGAATGCATCAAAGACAAAAATTAAATTTTTGTCTGATAGTATTGAGTTGTGAAACAACCAGCAATTTCCAACTAAAAGAGAGATGCCTGCTGTGTAGCCAATGTGCCAATTACGGGGTAGGTTACTGACTTTTAAGAGCCAAAAATACTCCCAAAGTGACCCCAGGGCTGCTGTTGCAATCAAGAGGCAATAACCTATTTCCGATTTCATTATAACCACAGTGATAATGAGGCTCCAAAGAATGAGGGTGCTCAAAAGACGAGGTAGGAGTGAGGAAGGAAGAGTGCGCATTCAAAAATAGCAGGTTACAGGTTGCAAGTTCTAGGTAAATGAAATTTTATCGTTATGGAATGCCATCAGTTGAATTGCTGTCCAAGATGATTCTTTCATTTGAAATAAGAATAGTTTTTATTGATGCGAACAGAATTAAAATATTGAAACGTTGAAGGGATTTTTCAGTACTGCCTCCTTCAACATTTCAACCCAAGTAGATCTACAAAGCCAAAGCAGCTTTCCTATTTCTATTGCAGGTTGTTATTTTGGACAAAAGTGCTTCCATTGATAGTATATACCATTCGCGTTTGATTTTTAGGTTTTGTTACTTGCACTGTTTCTCTCTAACATTGTTATTGAATTTTTGGTTATACCTGCACAGAGAAAAACATTTCAGCGTAAAAAATCTCAAACTCGCACGCTCATGGTATATTTTAGAATATTGGTCGCGATAAAAGATTGAAAAGTAAGATTTGCTTTCCTATCCTTTTCAATTCGTTAAAAATTTCTTCAACTCCTTAACTTCCTTTCCTATGTCCAAAGACGATGCAACTACTAACAAAGCCGCTGCTCAAATTGCCAAAGAACAAGCTGCTCGTGCTAAGAATCTTGACCTAGCGATTCAACAAATTGCGAAAGATTATGGGGATGGCGCAATCATGCGCTTGGGTCAAGGAGGAGAAAAGGGAATCTCAGTGATTCCAACAGGAAATTTACTTATCGATCGCGCGCTTGGTGTTGGCGGTTTTCCAAAAGGGCGCATTATTGAAATTTTTGGACCTGAGTCTTCGGGAAAAACAACATTAACTCTTTCTGTAATTGCTCAAGCTCAAAAAAAGGGTGGACTCGCAGCCTTTATCGACGTAGAGCATGCCTTAGATCCGATCTACGCGCGCAAGCTCGGAGTGAATTTGGAAGACTTACTCGTCTCACAACCAAGTTCTGGTGAAGAAGCACTTCGTATTTGCGAAACCCTTGTGCGTTCTAATGCACTTGATGTGGTCGTACTGGATTCCGTTGCCGCTCTTGTGACAAAAGGTGAGCTCGAGGGTGAAATTGGAGATTCGGTTGTGGGAGCTCAAGCGCGTCTAATGAGCGCAGCGATGAGAAAATTAACAGCTTTTATTTCCAAAGCCGATACCTGTGTGATTTTCACAAATCAAATTCGTGAAAAAATTGGAGTTATGTTTGGCAATCCTGAAACAACACCAGGTGGCAAAGCGCTTAAATTCTACTCTAGCGTTCGGGTCGATATTCGTCGTATTGGTGCTCTCAAACAAAGTGATGGCACGGTAACAGGGAATCGGACGCGTATCAAAGTTGTGAAAAATAAAGTGGCACCTCCTTTCACAGAAGCTGAGTTTGATATCATGTACAACGAAGGAATTTCTAATACAGGTTCCTTGCTTGACCTAGCATTAGAAAAAAATATTGTTGAGAAACGCGGCTCATGGCTCAGCTACAAAGGAAATCAATTAGCTCAAGGCCGTGATGCAGCCAAGGATGCGCTCAAGAATGATGCAGCGCTTTATGCGGAGATTGAGGCTGCAGTACAGGCTTCGTTGGAGGAAGAGAAAAAATAAACTTTCATGTGATGGGGGTCATAATCCTCCATGTGTTGTCGCGTTGTAATAGATAGGTTTTCTTTTCTTCGGGATCCATGCAGGCAAGACTGACCCAGCCATTAAAAAAGAGCTTTTGAAGAATAGAATTTTTGTTAATTGCGTTTTGAATCATGATTCGTGGCGCATATACAACTGTTAATAGTCTTAATAACTCATGATATGGTTCTGTGTCTGATTGATAGACCGATTGAAGCGGAAGTCCATTCATGAGGTCGCTAGCATTACCTTGCATAATGCCAATTTTTCCAGTGATGTTTTTAGTAATTTTGCTTCCAGTGCCATAAGCAACATTGTCTAACGTTGAGAAAAAATATTGCATGTTAATCCAGTGCGCCACAATCATAGGTGCTGTTAAAATTGCTTCTAAAAACTTACCTTCTGGATCAATTTGATAGTTGTATGAATGCAAAAATGATCTGCCGTCAAGATTAGATTTTTTTGTTAAAGAGCGAGGGCCAATGATCATCGATGCATTTTTTGCTAATCCCCATTCAGGCCTTACTTGGGCCCAATCTCTAGAGCGCAATAAACTATGCTCCAGGGCTTCTTCTTTTGAGTATTTTTTGCCAAATTTTTCACAGCGCCATTGAGTGTTTTCTGCTCGAGCTAGTTCTAAATTTTTTTTTAGTTCTTCAATTGCTGAATAAAAGGCTATTGGAAGTTTTTCGGTGAAGAATTCAACTTCATCTGTTGTTGTATTATGCTGGCCTGCTAAAAAGTAGGTTTTATCGGTAATAATAATTCCTTCTTGAGCAAGTTTTTTTCTCACTTCTAAATCGTTGAGGATGGTAGCAAGAATTCTAGCATTAGGCGCACCTGGTCTTCCTCCACATGCTCCGCAGTCAAGAGCTGTTCCATAAGTATTGTTTTGGGTCTGACTGCCATGTCCACAAAATATGACTAGTGGAGCAAAATCTTTAATGAGTCCGATCATTCGTAAGGCTGTAGATGCATATTTGCAACGCTCTTCAAAGGAAATGGAATCTATTAATAATTGTGTTGATGTAGAGTTGCGACTCAGTTCAAGTGACTTGCTTTTGAGGTAATATGCTAGTTTCGGGAATAATGTTCTTAGTGCAATCCACGATCCTGCTAAAGAGCCTAAAATCTCAACTAATACAAAAGGAGTTGTAAAATTGTATTTAATCGAGTGAAAGAGGCGTTTCATCATCTTAAGCTTTTGATCGCTTTGATGAGAGTTTTTAGAGCAAGTTTCTAAACATTCTATGACTTTGTGCTTTGGCTTTATTAAGACAGGGCATGAGGCATAGTGATCTCCGTTGATGGAATTTTCAATACTTATGGGAATACCAAAGAATCCTGCAAAGCCAAACGTTTCATAGTCACCCTGGGCTTCTAAAGCTCTTCGGAATGGTTCTGAGCGCACATCAATACAAAAAACTAACTGAGCTTTAGGAAGAGAATCAGCTGTAGATTTGTGAAGATGTAATTTTGAAAGTAATTGGTCTTGATAATTTTTTTCGGCAACAACTATTTTTTCAATGACCGTTTCAATAGACTTGCTCTTATTGTTCGAATGAGTTGCGTCAATCAGTTCTTTAGCTTCTGGCCATAAAATAGAGGTTAAGAGCATTCGAAAAGCTAAGTATTCTGTTCTATCAACAATAATTTCACGTGGATGATGGCTTTTGTCGCTCCAGTCATTCAAATAATTAATATAAGACGCCCAACCTGGAAGTGTTGTTAGCATTAATATTAAAAAATCAACTTTTTTTTCTTCTGGAATGTTTAGTTTTAATAAGCAATTAGAAATAATGGTTTCTGGAGCAATAGAATTATTTAGTAGTTTTGTTAATTCAAATTCTCTAGTAAATCTTCTCTTTCTTAAAATTTTTTTATCAAAAGGAAGTAGCTGGAGCATAGCCTTGAGAAAACCAAGTTCACGAAGAGGCATTTGGATACTTGCTTGACCTTGATCTAAATAAAGTTGTAACCATTTGATAGTTTCTCGGTTCACGTCTTTCATTTTTTCTGGCAACCTCGTCTTTTGAAAGTAAGCAGCGCCTTTTTGGAGTGCTTCTTCAAACGGAAGGTCATCAAAACCAAGCAATGGATTAGTGGCTATTAGATTTTTTAAGGGCCAAAAAGGTGGTATTTTTGACCAAATATTTAGGCTAGATATTTCTTCCTTATTCATCATGAGGTTATTTGTATTGATAATCATTGCGGTACGTTGTGATCGTACTTGGATCTGGCTGACTAGCGTTAATCATCGAAACATATTTTTTTAAATACCAATTCGAGGGAGAGCGCTTAGGTTTGTACAGTTGATAAACACGGTAAATCCAACTGCCACCTAAGATCATTATGCCAACTAAATAAAAGATATTAAGAGGTTGTGGTTGGAAGAGCTTGAGAGGTGAAAGAAAGTTTTCAACGAAGCGAAAGTTCAAGCCATAAGTGGATCCCAGCAGCATCGTTATTAGAAACATTAATATGATGTTTTTTAGAGAACATCTTTCGGTAATGGTTAGAGAAAGTTGATAAGAGGCTATAAAGACAACGCTAACGATGACTATTGTTGAGTTATAAAAAGAGAAATCATCTCCTCCTGTTAATATGAAAAATAGAACTCCAGATAGGGCTCCTAGAGCAGAGAAGCAAATTGAAATCGCATTTGCTGACTGAAGAATGGGAAGTTTTTTTTCTTGATGGGCAGAAGGAGAATTGAGAAAGAGGTATGCTTTAAAAAAGCCATGCCAACAAAGATGTGCTATGGCGCCGGAGAAAAGTCCAAGTCCACATTGAACAAACATAAAGCCCATTTGGCCTACAGTTGAGCAGGCAAGCATTTTTTTTATATCAGGCTGTAACAATTTCCATAGAGTGCCATAAAAAGCCGTCACTATCCCAAGTATGAAGATAATATTTAGCAGCCTAGGAGAGTGGATCCAGAGAGAGGCAAAACGTGTTAACAAGAAGCCTCCTCCATTGACTAAGCCGGCATGCATGATTGCTGAAACTGGAGTTGGTGCATTTAAGGAGCTTAAGAGCCATCGATGAAAGGGCCAGATGGCAGATTGAGTCATGGCTGCGATGAGGATAAAAATCGAAGCGATATAAAATTGTGGATTTGATAGGGCTAGTGCTGAAATTTTTGTTATAGAAACTTCCCCAGAAGCTCGATAGAGAATTAAAAATCCAATTGCTAGTGAAATAAAGCCGAAGAAAAAGTTGTAAGCAGCCTTCCATTGTGATTTATGAACGATTAAAGTTACCAAAAGACCGTTGCTAAAAAACCATGCCATTAAAAATAGAAGAATATTGTCCGTACTGACCATCAGTATGAGACTGAAGAGCAATAGAACTATTTTGATGCGAAACGAATTGTATTTTATATCACCGTGCATGTAACGACTGCTGAAAAGCAAAATCGACACTCCAATACAAGTGATCAGTGATATCATTATTATTGAAAGATGATCTAGATGGAATAGTGTTTGAAACGGCATTGTATAAGATTTTCTAAAGATTTAGAAAATTTTATCAAAAAAAATAATTAAGACAAATTAATGTTTCTTACTTTAATTATTAGTATATTTAATAATAGAGATGATATCTTTTGATACTTTAATGCTGGAATGCTTTGTGACTATTGCAGAGAAAGGAAGTGTGACAAAAGCTGCAACATCCGTCTTTAGAACGCAGTCAGCAGTAAGTCAGCAAATTAGCAAACTAGAAAAACTAGTAGGTAAGCCTTTGTTTAAGAGGGATAAAAAGTTTGCGTTGACTGAGGATGGTGAAATTTTTTATAGCTATGCCAAAAGAATTTTATCATTGCAGCAGGAATGCATTTCTCGCTTTAAGCACCCAGAGCTTCAAGGGAGAGTTCGAGTTGGCATTCCAGAAGATTTTGCAACAATCCTACTAGCAGAGATTTTAGCTGAGTTTGTGCATAAGCACCCTGATGTTCTGTTAAATGTAGAGTGTGATTTAACTCTGAATTTACTAGAACGCTTCAAAAAAAATGAGTTTGACATGGTTCTCCTTAAAATGAGCAAGCCAGAAGATTTTCCAAATGGCGTTGATGTCTTTTCTGAGAAACTCGAGTGGGTGGGGCATCATAGTTTCTTATCCGAGTTAAAAAATGATGCAACAATTCCTCTGGTTTTGTCGCCACAGCCATGTGTCTATTACTCGCGAGCAATCACAACTCTGGAAGCTGCTAGTTTAAAATGGCAAATTGTTTTTATGAGTGCTAGCTATACCTCTAAACTAGCGGCGGTTAAAGCGGGTTTGGGAATTACTATTTTACCAAGAAGAATGATTCCAAATTACTTGACAATTCTAGAACATTCCTGGCTTCCATCCTTAGATGACACACACATTTCTCTTCTAAAAAAAGAGAAAGAGAGTGCGCTGCTCTTATCATTGGAGCGCTTTATCTTAAAAAAACTTTAAAGCACTTATTGATTAACAAAGTTTCTGAGTAGATTTATTGCTATCACGTCTTCCTTGAGGTCTTTTCCTTTTGGTGTTTCTAAAATTTTGGGAGTCTCAGCTAATTGATGAGAGCGCATAATCCATCGGAAACAGTCAAGGCCAATTTTTCCTTGGCCGAGATTTTCGTGACGATCGACGCGGGAGCCAAGTGCTGCCTTGGATTCGTTGATGTGGAGGGCAACGAGTTGTTTTAGTCCAACGATTTGATCAAATTGTTGAAAAACGTTTTGAGCTCCATTTTTTGCAGAGAGATCATAACCAGCAGCAAAAACGTGAGCCGTGTCTAAGCAGATGCGAAGACGCTCAGATTCCTTGACGCGATTTAAAATTTCAGCGAGCTCTTCAAAGTGAGAACCCAAACAGCTGCCTTGACCGGCTGTCGTTTCCAGAGCGATCCGAACTTTTAATTTAGGATATTCGGCGTGCACATGATTGAGGCTTTGAATAACACAGTTAAGTCCATGTTCGATTCCATTTCCAAGATGAGAGCCAGGATGTAAGACCAAGTAAGGAATTTCCAATTGATCGCAACGAATTAGCTCTTCTCCAAGCGAGCGCAATGATTTTTCGTGATTTTCAGAATTTTCTGTTCCGAGATTGATTAAGTAACCTGCATGAGCAATGACTGTTCTTAATTTGTTTCGCAGGGGGTGATGCGTAAAGGCCGTGATTTCTTCTCCTGAAAAAGGTTTTGCAAACCATTGCATGTTGTTTTTTACAAAGATTTGCATAGCCGTGCAACCAATACTAACGCCGCGATCAATTGCTTTAGAAACGCCGCCAAGAGTGGGAATATGAGAGCCGAGGAGCATTAAGACAGATTACAGGAAAATTTAGTTGATGTGCAATACTGTTGCGAGCAAGAGTACATTGATAAAAACAAATATTTTTTGACAATGTTTCTTTAGGTCGGGTACTTGTAGGTCTATGAAAAAAAGCCTCTCTTTTCTAACGCTTCTTTTTTTGCTTTGCGTGGACCCTTTCATTCTCCATGCTGAGATTAAAACAATCACTGAGGCAGATGTCGCTACTCCGATTGTCGTGAATCAAGGAGACAAGATTATTTTTTCATTGAGCATATCAAAGCAAAGCACATGGACGCCGACAATATTGCTTAAAAAAGTACTGCTGCCTTCGGGTACAAACATTCCAGCGGGAACAGCAATTCCAACAGATCCTTTGTTGCAGGAGTCGATAGAAACTTTTAATAGTCTTAATCAAGGATCATGGATTGAGATTCATTATTCTGCTGTTGCTCTAGGGCAAGAGGTCATTCTTTTCACAGCGGCTGGGATCGATCCTGTTTATCAATATGAGAGGACTTGCTGTTTTATTGTCAATATAGAGGCCAAGAGCGTATTTCAGTAGTAGAATAAGCCGTTGGTGTTCGGTTAATGACGTCAACTTAGCTAAAAAAGAAAGGAAAACGACGCCGGGAATAAAAAATTTTCAAAAAAATGAAAATTCTTCTTGCACTTATCATTTATTTCTCTAAAGTTTCCCGTCCGGTCTTTCATGAAATTTTATCATGAGCATGAAGGTACGGCTCCTTGAATCGCTTGAAAACAAGAGGGGGAGCAGTGCGAGACCAAATGAATTTTATGCCAACTATCAATCAACTCGTACGAAAAGGACGCCGCAAGGCTCTGGTGAAATCAAAGTCACCTGCGCTCGTTAATTGTCCGCAGCGTCGTGGCGTTTGTGTTCAAGTGATGACCCGTACGCCAAAGAAGCCTAACTCTGCACTGCGCAAAGTCGCCAAAGTTCGTTTGACGAATGGACAAGAAGTTATCGCTTATATTCCTGGAGAGGGACACAATCTTCAAGAGCACTCGATTGTGCTTGTGCGTGGAGGACGTGTTAAAGATCTTCCAGGTGTTCGTTATCATA
>CAYYAN010000009.1:0-15547 GCA_964469825.1 uncultured Chthoniobacter sp.
GCCACATGGATGCTTCATGCCAAAGAGCTGCTTCTTCCGCTTTGCCTGGCTTTTCAGAATTAAGAGCCTCAATGGACTTTTTTAAATACGTAGCAGCCCAAGATGCTCCAGCTCCAGCCTGATTCCAACTTGCGGCTTCTTTTTCTTTACTAGGATGAGGATTGTTTCCGTGAGCTTCCCATGCTAAGGCTGCTTTGGTGTGATTTTTATACCCGAGTTGTGGCCACTTGGATACTTCACGCCAAGAAGTAGCTTCTTTCTCTTTGCCTGGCTGTTGAGAATGAAGAGCCTTGATGGAATGTTCTAAACACAGAGCAGTCAAAGTTGCTCCTATTGCAGTAGCATCCCAACTTGTGGCTTCTTTTTCTTTGCTGGAATGAGGATTATTTGCGTGAGCTTCCCATGCTAAGGCTGCTTTGGTAAAGTTTTCACAGCGGAGTTGTTGCCACATGGATGCTTCATGCCAAAGAGCTGCTTCTTCCGCTTTGCCTACCTCTTGAGAGTTAAGAGCCTCAATGAAATGTTCTAAACACGTAGCAGTCAAATATGCTCCTGCTGCAGCCTCATTCCAACTTCTGGCTTCTTTTTCTTTGCTGGGATGAGGATTGTTTGCGTGAGCTTCCCATGCTAAGGCTGCTTTGGTCTTATTTTCACACCAGAGTTGTAGCCACATGGCTGCTTCACACCAAAGGGCTGCTTCTTCCTCTTTGCGTGCGTTTTCAGAATGAAGAGCCTCGATGGAATGTTCTAAATACGTAGCAGCCAAATATGCTCCTATTGCAACGTCATCCCAACTTGTGGCTTCTTTTTCTTTGCTCGGATGAGGATCATTCTGGTGAGCTTCCCATGCTAAGGCTGCTCTGGTCTTATTTTCACACACGAGTTGTTGGCACATGGATGCTTCATGCCAAAGAGCTGCTTCTTCCTCTTTGCGTGCGTTTTCAGAATGAAGAGCCTCGATGGAATGTTCTAAATACGTAGCAGCCAAATATGCTCCTATTGCAACGTCATCCCAACTTGTGGCTTCTTTTTCTTTGCTCGGATGAGGATCATTCTGGTGAGCTTCCCATGCTAAGGCTGCTCTGGTCTTATTTTCACACACGAGTTGTTGGCACATGGATGCTTCACGCCAAAGAGCTGCTTCTTTCTCTTTGTCCGCGTTTTTAGAATGAAGAGCCTCAATGGAATATTCTAAATACGCAGCAGCGCAAGATGCTCCGTATCCAGCTTGATCCCAACTTGTGGCTTCATTTTCTTTGCTGGGATGAGGATTGTTCTGGTGAGCTTCCCATGCTAAGGCTGCTTGGGTGTTATTTCCACACCGAAGTTGTTGCCACATGGATGCTTTACGCCAAAGAGCTGCTTCTTCCTCTTTGCCTGGCTGTTGAGAATGAAGAGCCTCAATGAACTTTTCTAAATACGTAGCAGTCCAAGATGCTCCTGCAGCAGCCTCATCCCAACTTGAGGCTTCTTCTTCTTTTCCTTCTTGGCGAGCTTTTTGAGCTGTTCGTCTTAATTGAGATATCTTGCCCTTCAGTTCTTTAATTTTAAACTTAAGCCGTTTTGAAGTTGCTTGACGTTCTACAGACGTTAAGTTATTCGCATGCTCCACAGCAAGCCGTTGATGTGCCTCCGATTTTTTCAAAAGAAAGGTCTGCAGTCTCTTTTCATGACTCGGTAATTGGTCCCATGCGCGCCTCGCCTCTTGTTCTGAGCGGTCATTGATCGCTCTCCATAATTCATCTTCAAGACGATCGCTCTCTCTCATATCTAAAGCATTCGGATATAAAAAGACGCCAGCAATTCTCTTCTCGATTTCTTTCAATTCTTTCTCGGCTGCTATTTGACGATCCTTTGCCTCTCCCTCTACTGCATCGTTGTAACTAGGGATAAAAAGATGACTCATTCCTTCTCTCGTCTGATTGAGAGTAGGGGGCGTGAGCTCGTGTGCTGCAGTAACTGTGTGATGAGATTCTAATAATGCTGCTTCTCTTCTTTTCTGAAGCTCCCTAGCAGCAGTGCTCACTCCTGCTGCTAGACTCACTCTGCGGATCGATTCTTGCTGTAACTCTTTTAAGAGCTCTTCATGGAGTGCAACAGCTGTCTCAAGCTGAGAGACCTTTCGATCATGAGCGTCCTTCATCATAGTATATTCATTAAACTTCTCTAATGCAGCCCGTTCTGCCTCGATAAAAATCTGAGTCCCTCTTTTTACCTCTTCAACGGCCTCTTGATAGCTCTGCTCTATTGATGCGAACTTTTTTTCATGCTCGCTGAGCTCAATCCTTTTCTCCTTTAGCTGAAGTTTTAACGCCTCGCGATGCTCAATATCACTCTTCGTGTTATCTTCCAGCTCTCTCTCCTCACGACGCAGTTTTTCTCTTGTCATTAGCCACTCACTCTTTGCTTTTTCTGCTTCTTCCAACCTTGTTTGAGCACTCGCTAATACTTTTTTAACCTCGCTCTCCTTCTCTCGTGCTCTATCGTACTCATCTCCAGAGATGCTTTTTTGCTGAAACTCCTTGAGATGCTGTTGAAACAAACCAAGCCGTTCTGACCAACATTTATTAACAACTTCTTCAAGCTGCGAAATGCTTTTCTTTGACTGCTTATAAAAAAGGTAGGCATTAGTCCTCGCTTCCTCTTCATTGAGATTGTTAGAAACGGCTGCAATTTCTATCGTCAAATTTTTTGCCCATTGACGCCACACAGCCTCATCAGAACTCATTGGAACTTTGATCAGTCGTAATAATTGTTGTGTCTCATCAATGAAACCCTTTCTATTACACTCTCGAAGTGTGTGAGCATTAAAAAGAGCATCCCGCGCCTCTTTCTCGACTCGATCACTCTCGTTAACAGATTTCTCATACTTTTCAGTAGCAGCCTTCAATTCTTGATAAGCCCGTTTTGCCTCACCTATTGTTAACTCCCGATCGCTCACTGTCGCAATGTTTGAAATCACTTTTGCGATACCTCCAACATTGACAAAGGGTACGTTGAACATCCCAAAAATATTCCCTACAAGATCGGCTCCCTCCGCAATACGATTAAGGCTACTTGGATCAAACTCCTCAAATCGTCTTCTTGTCTCTAACTTCTCAAAACTTTTATTAAAGAGTTCTTCGATTGTCTTGCGATACGTTTCTAGCAATTCAGTATCACGTCGCTGCTGTTCTTTCTTATCATGTACTAATGCTGAATATTTAAACTTTTCTTCAGACTCCTCGTAATGCTGTTCTAACCTTGAAAGTTCTGTCCCTCTCAATACTACTGACTTCATTAGCTCTTCAAAGCGACGCTTCTCTTGAGCTGACTGTTCTACTGCCTGTGCATATTCCCTTGCGATATCCTCTCGACTCTTAGGGATCATTATCTCGCTAATCGTAGAAGCTATCGCATCACCCGATTGACCCATCGCATTGAAAAAGTGTTCAAGTCTATTTGTTAAAAACTCTCTTATCCTAGCTCGTGGGTTTTCAATACCCGTATGTCTTCCAATAGATCTCGTTGCCTCCAAGAGTAGCCTCTCAGCCTTGCTATCATCAGCTTGCTGAAGAATCTTTTTGAGTGCTTCAAAGCTGAGTGGCCTTCTCATCGTTCGTATGAGATCCTGATAGGGAAGCGCTCGTGAGGTCCACTCATGGACCTGTGTGCTATGGTGTCCCTCGCGCTCTAATGCTCGTTTGAGTGATTTTCTTATGACATCATCCTCTGCTTTTGAGTCTTCAGAAGCTGCTATTGCGGGCACAATCGTGGCTGTATGCTCATTCATTCGAATCACCAGCCGCTCCACTCCAGCGTAATTTTTATTATCGATAATAGAACGAAAATCATCGAGCGTTAATGCCTTAATTCTTACAAGAATGCGGCGAAGCGTCTTCACACTTAAATCCGGTTTCCCTCTTAGCCATTCTATGCTGTTTTGAAAAGGAAGCTCTTCTTCAATTATTCTGTTTATCTCTTCTTCCGAGAGAAGTTCTTGATCACTTATCAAAACTTGTTTCAAAGCAGTTAAAATAGCCTCATTTTTTCCTTTTGTTTTGCTATCACTCTTCGTCCAAGGCCGAATTTTTCGACTCTCTGGATCAATCACCAATCGCTCCACTCCTTCAAAATCAGGAGACTCAGCAACAGTCTTAAAATCTTCTAATCCCAAAGCTGATTGCTCTTCTACGACCATCTCATTCTTTTCCTCTTCTACTACTCTCGGCTCTGCTTCCCTTAACTCTTCACTAAAGTTAGCGCCCTGCACACGCCTCCTATCTCTCGAAGCTGCTTTTCCCTCCAGTACTCCTCTCCCAAACATCGGCAAGCCCTCTGCCGAAGTGCCTGCTATCAGGCTCATTACTAAGACAGCAGAGCAGAGTGTTTTTTTAATTTTCATGCTAGTCTAATTACTAATAACATTGGAAAAAAATTCATGCCTTGCATACGATTTAATATCAAGGAAAATATAAAATATGAATGAAATCTCTTCAGCTCCAACATCTCCTTTGACGATTGATTTTACGTTGAATGATGTCGAGAGTAGACCTAACAGCCCTACTATATTGCCTGATACCGAGGTTGTAGCTGATAGTAGCAAAGGTACAGGGAATTTTGATAACACTACTTCAATAAGAGTCGTTGCTCATGATGTCGACCCTAATGCTAAAATTAAATTTGACATCAAAGCTCTTACCAATGACGCGCGATCAAGCCTTCGTGAGGCTATTGTTGAACAAAATAACAGCCGTGTAATGCAGCAAGAAAAAGCAGAGGCATTTGAAAAAGCTCCCCTTTTTTCATGGATGCGCAACGTAATTCCGACCTACGACTTTACTCAGCGTACGAAACTGTACAATGCTGCTGTTAAAGCACAGATTAAATTTTCTCAGAATAGTAGCTTGGTTCGATTGCAAGAAACGCACGTTGCTTACCTCAATGCTTTGAGTAAGAGTGGACTTTCTCCAGAGGAGCAACATACCGCGTATAAAAAGTTTGAAATAGCTCTCGCTGATGCTTGTAAGAAGAGGGTTGATGCTGACACAGAAGAAGCACGCTCTGTAGGTTGTTCGACTGGTGTTAAAAAATATTTTGCAAAGCGAGATGCAAACCTAAAAAACGAAGCATCTCGAGCCGAGCAGAATGTTCAAAAGCTTCTCAAAGAGATTAGCCCTCATATAGAATCAAGGCATAACGTTGCTCAAGTGTTAAGATATAAAGAGTTTCAATGGCATCAAATTTCGGATAAAACTTCTGATGAAGCTCAGAGCGTGAAAGCTGACATCCAGACAATAGTAAAATTTCAGCGTGGAGGTGGATTTGATTCTCTGGGCAAGAGCGAGGCTGAAAACTTCAACAAACTTTTTAAAGATGCTTCAGAAAAATATAAAATTTTTCAGGATCAAGAAGACCCGCTCAAACGCAAAGATGCAGAAGACATTTTTAAAGCAGCAGATGCTGCTGTGATAAATCGGATCGGAACACTTTTGTACCCACCGCCAACAACTCAATCAACTGTAGTAAACTCTTCTCCGCAAGTTGTAGGCCTTCGAGACACTCCTCCTCTAGTTACGATAGATCCGTCACCAAGTGATGTTTCAACAACAAACAATTCATTGATTTCATCGGAGCTCCAATCGCTGAAGGCTTTTGCAGAGAAGCAACAGAAGAGCTTAGAACATGAGCTAGCATCATTGAGTGTCGGAAAAACCTCACCAAAAGAAGCCATATTCAAACAACAAAAAACAAGCCTAACAAAACTTCTAGGAGTGCTTAATAATTCAGCGACTCCACCGGAGAAATTATCATCACTAAAACCTTTGATTGATTTGATGAAGCAGATTGAGGAGAAGAATAGAGCCTTTAAAGCTGTAGAAGAAAATGATTCTGAAAAAACCTTAATTGAACAAACAGGACTAAACTTGATGAGTGAATTTATGTTAGAAGTTCAAAAGTTTTCTTTTCCTTCTTGAAATAATATTTTAGTTTCTAGGTGGTTACCACAATTTCTTATGAAAACAAAAAAAACCTTTTCTTGGAATATTCTATTGGCTTGTCTTGCCTGTTTCTTGTTCATTACAAGTTCTGGCAGTGGAATGTTCAGTGAAACATTTTGGGACAAATTTGCCGAAATGCAAAATGAAAAACAAGCTGAGCAACAACAAAGAACTAGAGAAACCACTTCTCTTGATAATCAAGACCATGGATTGAGTATTGTTAAACGGGCAGATTTAAATGGTGGTAATGGCCCAGTCGAAAAAATTCCCGAACAAATAGAACAAGATGAAAAAATTCATGTTGTGATAAGATCTTACTTTCCATCAATCTCTCAAGAAGAGGAAGTGAACCTTGTTGATGAAGTCCATTATGAGTTGCAGAATATGGAACGGTTTCTTAATGGAAGTGGCCGAATACTTACAGAAGAAGCTAAAGTTTATTTTATATTTGGACCTATTGCTGAAAAAGCAGGCGTCATTCCACCAGCAACTGTTGCTGATGCTGTTGCTGCCTATAAAGAAAGAGTATTTTCACTAACGGAAACTGAGCTTGCTGATTTTCCTTTGTTAGCAGCGCGTTTACAACGAGGAGATTTTTCTAACTCATTTACAACTCCACAACCAGCAGCAGTTAAAATCATTAACCTCTCTCCTGCGAAGCCACCGCTCCCTCCACAAGAATCTGAATTTGAGAAACAAAAAAATGCAGAGCTTCGTTCTCTTCAAGCGAGATTGGCGCCTATTAAAGATCAGCTAGCGAAACATGAAGAAACAAAGAAAAGTTTACAGCAGGATCTTGAGAGGCATTTAAGAGAACAGCCACGGCAGCAAAATCAAGATAGACAGCAACGGCAACAAGAAGTTGATGATTTTAAAAGCCTCTACCCTATTCGTTCTCGTATTCCAGGAACAGATGAGTATTACCAACTTAACGCCATAAGAAAAAGGCGTGATAACGCTTCTTTAGCAGAAAGTGATAATGTTAGAGCAATAAGGTCTAGTCTCAATAATATCACAACAGCCATTCAGACATTAACTAGTAGTCTTCACTCCTTAGAGAAAGAACACGCACGAGTGGCTGCTAGCGAAGATCCTTTTATTATAGAACAACGACGTCAGAAAGAAGCTGCTGCTAGAGAGCAGGCTCATAAAGAGCAACGCCAAAGAGAAGCTGAAGAAGGTAAAAATGCAGGACTCGCTCAACGCAAAAAAATCGAAGATCAACTCGCAGAACAACAACGTCAACAAAAAACGACTCGACAAGTCAGCACAGGAAGCCACTCCGAAGGCTCAACCAGTGGAGAAGAGAGCCACCACAGCACCCCAGAGAAACAACCTCCCGCCTTTGCTATAGAGGCATTGTCAGAAGTACAACTGCAAGCAGAGATTGATAGAATTCATGGAGAAGTTCAGAAGGCGAGGTCGGCTGTTAAAGAGGCTGAACAGGAATATGAGCAGTATGAAAAAACGGGGAGTTATTATAGTAATGGCACTTGGTATGAAAAATTAAGAGATTTAGCAAATGCTAAGAATCACCGTTTTGAGCATTATTTTCATTTAGCTGAACGACGTAGTGCACTAAAACAACGCCTGGCAACTTTAAAAGGCCTCGCCCTCGAACCATTTTTTAAAGCCAGCGATAAAAAAGCATTACTTTCTCAATATCGAGATTGTAACTTTACAAAAAGAAGTTTATTCGGGCTTTTGCAAGACGGCCGATTTTTAAGAGAGTTACAAGATATCTATAACCATCATAGTATTCATAATATGGATGACTATCGTAGCCATGCTACAATCCAAGAACTAGAAAGGCCATTGAATCGCCGTCTGCAGGAAGAACGTCAGTGGGTATCTTTGAAAGTTCTTGAAGCCGAATTAGCCCTGCTAGCTCCAGAAGAGCACCCTCAAGTTCTTCAACAAATAGAAGAGTGTATATGGCAAAACATGCCTGGATTTTCAGAAGCAGAGAAAGCACAGGCAATGAAAGAGGTGTATGCTAGGCATTGTTTGAATGTTGGCCGTGCTAAAATAGCAGCTAAATTAGAAGCTAAGTATGGAACGCCAGTCTACACTGGTTCTTCCGATTGGCAGAAGAGTGAAGCGCAACGAGGAGTAATTCGCGGATATCAAGAGGCTAGTCGGCAATTTTGGGAGAATAACCGGCAACAGCAAGTTCGACAATGGAATGCTCAACAATCCTCCATGGCGTGGAGTGCCTCGAATAATGGAGGTTACTATCAACCTAACTATCGACTATGGTAGGAAAATGTTACACTCTTGTAGAACTAACCATTGATGACATATCTTGAGCAACGGCCGTCTGTGATTGACGAATAGAATCTGCAAGAGATTGTGTTTGCTGGACTCCTTGGTTCATAGCTTGTTCTGTCGATCCTTCTACCTGGGCTGCAGCTTGGTCTTCCTGGCTATCTGCTTGACCTATTTGGCTTTGCATTTCTCCAGCTGAGTTGAAAACTCCAGAAAATGCTTGTATGGTTCCTGAATAAATCCGTGTTTGATCCATGCTTGAACTGTAAGCAGTGGTCCAAGCGGAAGAATTGCGATTGACTTTGAGATTGGCAACATTGTCTTGAAACGCTTTTATTTGAGCAGGGGCATTGGTTCCAATAGCTTTCTCAGCATCTTCATCAGAGACTGTTTGTCCTGGTCGGATTCCTTGCTTAGCAAGCTCACTGTAAGAAATTCTTTGAGGACGTGCTGCAGTAATGCTTCTGGCTTGTTCGTTGTAGAATGCGCCGGCTTTTTCAGGGGTAGAAACATCTGCATTGGAACCATCGGAATTCTTGAGGGGAGTTCCATCAGCTGCTGTCGGTGCAGTCCAATCTTTGAGAGGCTTCGATCCACCAGGCATGCGTTGAGCATTGTCTAAGGCTTTTTGATTAGCTTCAGCTTGCTGGTTATAAGAGGCTTTTTGTTCCTCAGACAGGTTGCTATTTTTGGATAACTGCTTGAAATGATTAATTGATTTTTGAGCATTCGCTATGGTTTCTTTGCTTTGTGTTGCTGGATTGGTGGCGATCTCTGTATCATGCAGGCTGGCTTCGGAAGCATTCTCCAATGCCTCGTTTTTTTCATCCATGGATGCCATGTCTGCATCGTCTCCTGCTTTAGATGCACTTGAAATGCCCCCCATTTGATATGCTGAACCCGCCAGGCTGCAGCCCAATGCAACACCAGCCATGGTCATCATCCCGGCAGCTGCATTTTTTAGCTTGGCAGCCCCAGCGTCGGTATAGCTTGCTTGTAATGAGATGGCGTCAATTTCGGAGGTTTGCTGTTGAGCCATGGTTGCACTCTGTTGAGCTTCTAAACCTCCAAGTTCTGCCATGATTTGTGTCATGCTAATGACACTATTAGGAGGAGGCGGGGAGGTTTCTGTGCTGTTAGAGGTCGTTGTTGTCGTATCGGTCGTAACACTTCCGGTAGAATTTGTAGGCTCCGTTGAGGCATTTGTCGTTACTTGTCCTCCTGTAGACTCTGAACTAGCCAGCCCGTTTACATCCGAAGGAAAAGCAGTCATCATAGATCCAGCAGCATTATTAAAGACACTGCTTAATCCAGATGCCAAATCAGCTGCTTTTCCTAGAGATTCATATTGTGTTTGATAATCTATCCCAAAATCAGGTTGAGGACATGTACTGAAGACATGTTCTGCATTTTCTATATTCGTATCAGAAGAAGTTCCTGGTGCTGCTAAATTATCCGCATTCTGATCAATAATAAGAGAGTTTGCACCTGTTGCTGTTATTGCACCTTTGGGGGCATCAACACCAGATGTTGCACCACTTACATTTTTACTTCCTGTTGTAGTTGATGTTCCTCCAGCAGCAGTAGGTTGTCCTGGAGCTGAAGAATTATTTGCTGATTGATCAGGAGGTGGAAGATTAGGTGTGATATCGAAACCGTAGTCTTGCATAACAGTAGAATGTTGGTTTTGTTTTAAAATTAGTTAAATTTAAACTGTTAAAAAATCAGTATTATTTATTTTGAAGAAATTCTTTCATCTTGGCTGCTCCTCTTTCGAAGCTAGCAAATTCAGGGTTGTTCTTAATAAGAGGTTCTACAACTTTCAATGCTGAACGTGCTTCAGGGTACATTTTTAAAACAATATAACATTCTACAGAATGAAATATGGGGAGAGGATCTTTTATATCAAGTGCTGAAGCCTTGGAATAACAATTAAGAGCATTTTTGTAATTTTTCAATACTTGCCAGCAAGCAGCACTCCCAATCCATCCTCGTTTATCAAAATGATCATAAATGGTCATAAAGCTAAAATTTGCCAATGCGCGCGGATATTTTTTTTCAGCATATAAATTGTAGGCCGTTGCATATAACACATCGAAATCTTTTTTAGTAAGAACACCAAGTGTAATGCTCAAAGGAATTCCTTTGGTTAATAAAGCTTCGAGAGCTTTTTCAATTTTTCCATCATTATTTGGCGCAGTCAATTTATTCGAGGTTTTATTAGGTGTCATAATATTAGAGGTAAATATTTGAGAGGAAGAAGAGCATCAAGGCCACGAAATGGCTCTAATAAACTAAAAGCAGTCTTTTTTGGTTTTCTGTGAAATAAAATATTTTAAGCAAAATGAGCATTTAACTTCACCAAACCTTTATCTCTGCGCTCATTCTTTGAAAAGCTTTTTCTACGAATTTTTCAGCTTCTCTCTTATTACTAAATAAGCTGATAGCAAAAAACATTAGCGCTAACACATAGATTTTTCTGTAACTTGTCATCTATAAGCTATAAGCTTTTGCTATGTCCTCCATCCCCTACGTACATCACCGACGTCATTATACGATTCCTAATCTCCCTGAAGATCTTCAACAGGAATCTCTTCAGAAAGAATCTGATCTTTTTGAGGCAGAATCAGCATCGGAGATAATGTCAACTTTTTATGGAACCATTGTGAATGGAACTCCAAATATTGATGCTAACTGGATTGCTTCTCATCCTGCGGGCTTAAGGCAACCCAAAAATTCTGAACAAGTTGGAATGGGAGCAAAGAATGAGCTTGGTGAGCCTTTTTCTCTAGCTTTTACGGTTACAAAGTTGGTGTAATTACAATAATCCTAAGGATAGTGGAAAGAGGTTTCTATGAAAGCAATCATGGCTATGGCCCGAAATCGAGTGATTGGAGTTTCTGGAGGAATGCCATGGCATTTGCCAGAAGAGTTTCGGTTTTTTAAAAAAACAACTCTGGGGCATGCGATTATTATGGGACGTAAGACCTACGAATCCCTTGGAAAGCCATTACCAGGGCGACGGAATATTGTTTTGAGTCGGACTATGGCGGCGGTGCCAGAAGTGACTGTTGTTAAAAATCTCGAAGAATTAAAAAATTTAAATATCCCATCCGAGAAAATCTTTGTTATTGGAGGAGCTGACATTTTTCGATTGCTCCTTCCTGAGTGTGACGAACTTTTTATCACGCAGGTTCATCGCGATGTTGAGGGTGATACTTTTCTTCCTCTTTTTGAACAAGAGTTTGAGGAAGGAAAAATCATTTTAGAAACAAACGATTTTACCGTCTATCATTATCGACGGCGTAGGACATAAAGTTGTTCTATCGTTTTGCCAACGCTTTTTTCTGGTAAGATACCGCGCCAAGAAGTATTCGGATAAATAATGCTATCACGGCCAATGATGGACCCAGGGCTTAAGACGGCGTTACAACCAATTTCGACACGATCACCGAGAATAGCGCCAAATTTTTTTAGTCCTGTCTTAACTTTTTCCGAGTCTGTTGTAACGATGACTTCTGCTCGATCAAGGCGAACATTTGAAAGAATGGCGCCGGCTCCAAGGTGAGCTCGGAAGCCCAGGATGGAATCTCCTACATAATTAAAATGAGGAATTTGTGCCTCATTAAAAATGAGGGCATTTTTAATTTCGGAAGAATTGCCGATAACGACACCATTTCCAATAATCACATTTTCTCGAATATAGCATCCTTTGCGGAGTTCGCATCCTTCTCCGATCCAAGCGGGGCCTTTGATCATGGCTCCCTCTTCGATCGTGGTTCCCTTTCCAATAAAAACTTTTTCTCCAATAAAAGGCCTTCCAACAAGTGTTCCTAAATTGGCTGGCTGGAGATGGCGTTGCAAATATTCCTTAATCTTTGGCAATACTTCCCAAAGATAAGTCGTCTCGTTAAAGAGAAGAGGATGTTCTGTCTGATTGAGATCGAGATAGTCCGAAGCTTGAAATATCAGGGCTTGGGAACTCATGATGGATTATTTTTTTAATTTACTATCCCAAAGCTCAATATTTTTTTTCTCAGCAGCAAAAAGAGCATCGGTGCTGTCAAGGATCTTTATACTGGTAATCTTATCGCCTTTTTGAATCGCATTGACGACATCTTGGCCTTGGGTTACTTCACCAAAAACAGTATGTTTTCCGTCGAGCCATGGTGTTGCTACGTGAGTCACAAAAAATTGGCTTCCATTAGTGCCAGGGCCTGAGTTGGCCATAGAAAAAATCCCAGGACGATCATGCTTGAGGCTTGGAGAAAACTCATCGGCAAATTTGTAACCAGGGCCTCCCATTCCTGTGCCAGTTGGATCGCCACCTTGAATCATGAAGTCAGAAATAACACGATGAAAGGTGAGGCCATTGTAGTAGCCATGTTTAGCAAGATTGAGAAAGTTAGCAACGGTCATCGGAGCCTTGCTGGCAAAAAGCGTTGCGTGAATCTCTCCCTTCGAAGTGTTCATAACAATCTTAATATCGTGGAGCGATGCAGGTGAGCTAGCGCCTGCGATGAGAGGAGCCATAAAAAAAGGAGCCGAAAGTTTAAGTAGAGATTTTTTCATAAATTATAATAGTTGCGTCAGAACTTTTTTATTGTTTAATAAATAAGAGTAGCAGGTAGCTTAAAAAAATAAATAAACCTTTTTAAAATTTAAAAATAATATGGATACGACCATGTCAAATATAGTTGCTACGACTTCAACATTCAATGAGGTTGAAAAACAAAGTACTCCTGACTCTGCAACAACCAGTAGTAGCCAAACTCAACAAGCAAATAACAACAATGGAAATACGGTCGTTATCGTTGATCCGAGTAATGAACAAGGAGGTTCAACTGTTGTGATTATAGATCCGACTGTTCCTAAAGAACCAGGAACTCAAGCAGCTACTAATTACGTTTCTAATAATGCGACAGTTGAAACAAGTGCTTATTGTCGTCCTGATGAAAAAGGTGCATCGGCAGATGCTTCTGTAACTGGCCCACAAGGAAATACTATATCTGCTGATGTAACGGTTTCTGATACAGACGGCACTATTACCGTTAGTGGAGATGTTGATGTTAATGTCACTACTTCGTCAGGAAATACCATTAACAAGAGTACCTATGCTTCAACATCCTCAGATGGGGATTCGTATGCTGAGACAACTACCTCTGTTTCTAATGGATCTTCTTATGCTAGTAAATCATCTGATGTGTGGAAGTCAGATGGTGAAGTAGGATCAGGTAGTTATTCTTCTTTCGACAAAGAAACAAATAGTGGTGAATCTATATATGGCTACAGCGATCAATCCAAAACTGCTTCTCAAGAATCAGGTGTTACTTCTAGTTCATATGATGGCGTAAATGCTTATAATCAAAATACAGGCAATGAGGTCGGTGTTGATTCTGACAAAACTGCTACCGCTAATAATGGTTCTGCTACAGTAACAGATAATGCCAGTAAATATGAGTACAATGTCTATACAGGACGTTATGGACAAGAAGAAGTAGGTGCCTAGCCCGGATATTTGACGGCAATTCTGCTGCGGCTTGCGAGAGCGAGGTGTATGTGCTGTGTCAGTATAGGATTACTCCTCGGGCAGTATGAAACTACAGCCGTCGTCGCAATCCGTCGCTTTCCTTGTCTACATCAGGCTGCGCGGCGCCTCGCGACGCATTACGATGAAATATCTTGCCTGGCCTGAATAAGGAGATGGGGAATAGGGGGTGCTATCAGTTCAGAACGGTTATCTTATCCGTTTATGTCAACGGATACACCTTCTGTTCGCCTTTCGTATCCTTAATTTGCCAACCAAGAGCTGTAATTTCGTCGCGAAGGCGATCGCTTTCGCCCCAGTGCTTTGCTTCGCGTGCGGCTTGTCGAGCGGCTAAGAGAGAGAGGACTTTTTCTGGTATAGGAATCGTCTCATCCTGTTCGAGTGCTAAAATGCTATTAACTTTTTGCCACCAGTGCCAGAGTGCAGTGGCCTGTTCTGCAGAAAAAGTGCCAGCATCGAGTTGACGATTTGATTCGCGAATGACGTCAAATAAAACAGCAAACGCTGCAGAAATATTGAGATCATCATCGAGAGCATTAAAAAAATCTTCAAGAATAGTTGAGCCTATTTTTTCTAAAGTAGGAATGTTTTTAGATATGCTATTTTTTTGAGCTTCTTGAAGGCGTTCCTTCCAAGCATCGATTCTAGCAAGTGCTTGTCGTGACGATTCCAGGCCTTCGATGGTGAAGTTAAGTGGAATACGATAATGAACAGAGAGAAGAGTGTAGCGAATTTCTCTTCCACTCCAGCCCTGCTCCATTAGCGTACGTGCTGTATAAAAATTTCCTGCTGACTTTGACATTTTGCTTCCTTCTACCATGAGGTGAGCGCAATGCATCCAGAGTCTTACAAAAGAATGACCTGTCACACATTCACATTGAGCAATCTCTGCTTCGTGATGTGGAAAAATATTATCAACACCACCACAATGAATATCAATTTGATCACCCAGGAGGCGGGTTGCCATGGCGCTGCATTCAATGTGCCAGCCCGGACGACCAGCTCCCCAAGGGCTTTCCCATCTGACATCACCATCTTCTGGAGTCCATGCTTTCCAAAGTGCAAAGTCAGCAATTTCTTCTTTGCTATATTCGTCATTCTGAACGCGACCCGAAGGACGTTGTTCTTGAAGATCGACATGTGCTAATTTTCCATAGTTAGCAAAGGAAGTAATCCGAAAATAAACAGAACCATCTTCGGCTTGATAGGCATGTTGATGCTCGATGAGAGTCGTAATCATCGCAATCATCGCCGCAATATTTTCAGGATCTGTAGCTGCTGGATAGGCTTTAGCAGGGCGAAGGCGTAGGGCAGCGCAGTCAGCAAAGAAAGCTTCTTTGTAAGGACGCGTGTAATCATCTAAACTAATCCCTTTCGTGCGAGCTCCTCGGATGGTCTTGTCGTCGACATCTGTCAAATTCATGACTCTCTGAACATCATAGCCGCGAGATTCTAGATGACGTTGCAAAAGATCTTCGAAAAGGTAAGCACGAAAGTTTCCAATATGAGCGTGATCATAAACGGTCGGACCACATGTATAGAGACGAACTTTTTTTTGCTCAGGATCAATAAGACGCAGAGGTTCCTTTTGACGAGTGAGGGTGTTGTGAAAAGAGGGCATGGAAAAAGTAATGAGTAATGATTAAACCGTCAGTTAACCCGGATATTTCATTCCTCTCTACTGCGAAAGCCGGGAATGCCGATGGCTGCTGCGTTAGACTTGAATTTTTATCAGGACAGTATGGACTCA
>CAYYAN010000010.1:0-1554 GCA_964469825.1 uncultured Chthoniobacter sp.
GTGCCTCCATCAACGGCACCAATCTCCGAACTCGTAAATGCTCTTCTGGCCAGCTTCTCGCAAGAGAAATGTCCTTTGTCATCGCCTAACGGCTCTGACAAAGGTCGAATTTCTCTACTATTCAAAACCACCAAACAACTACTTTCCTTTTTTCTTGAGCTTAACTGCGAGAAGCTTAACTGCTCGCTTCATTTCCGGATCATCAATAAGTCGAAGTGCCTCCATCAACGGCACCAATCTCCGAACTCGTAAATGCTCTTCTGGCCAGCTGTTAAGTAATTTTGAAATTTTCATTGCATAGAGTTGGAGAAAGCGTCCGTTAGACATTTGACAGCGAAGATGAAGTTCTTGATGCAATGTTCCTAACACTCCACCTTCTTCTACTGCTTCCATCATAGCAACCTCATGCGAGGTCATGTCTGGCTCTTGATGTCCTTTTGGAATAATCCACCGATTACCAGAAGAACTTGTTACCAAAAGCACTTGGAGTTTTCCTTGTTTCATCAAATAAGGAAGCACTCCAATTTGGCATATTTCAGAAGGCTCCGGAACTCCATGAAGCGCCATTTCTTCCGTATCATACTTCTCACACCCAGTCACTTCTTCCCCAAAAAAACTGGGCTTTTTAAAAGCACGACTAGCTTGACGTGTTGGAAAAAAAACTTCGATCAACTGCAACGGAGCATGAGGTCCTGAAAAGCAATCTACTTTCACTTTTCTTTTTTTTAACAGAAAAAGATATCGCTTACTTTTAATTCGTTTCCCTTCTGTAAAAGGCCAGAGGGCCTGAAAATGAGATTTTTTTATTTTGATTTCCTTACTGTGAAACAAGGATGTTTGCTTTTCTCTAAACGAAATAAAGTAATTTTTATCATGCCGGCATAAACGAAGATCTCGCAATGAAGAAGAGACAATGAAACCTTCTTCCAACTCAATTCCTTTCAGTCCAACAAGCAACGGAGGAGGTGCGAGTAAGATAAATTTACGTCGAATAGGTTCACGTTGTTTCATGAAATGAAAAATGCTTGTAGTAACTCATAATTAGGTTAGAATTTCCTCCCTTATTTCTTCTTCGTTCTTTCTAGCATTCTTGCTGTTAACTGAGAACTAAAAAGAAAAGAGCCTGTTCAAAAATATATAAATCAATACAGTCTGAGGAGCGCAGAGGCTAAGCGTATATAATACGCGAAACTCAAGCACCTCTGTAAGAATACGGTTTTTTTGAACAGACTTTATGGTGGCCGTAGCTCAATGGTAGAGCTCCAGGTTGTGGTCCTGGCTGTTGCGGGTTCGAGTCCCGTCGGTCACCCACCTCGTTAGCAAGCCTGCTAAGAGTAAAGAACAACGGGTAACAAGTCGTGAGCTCCTGAGATAACTCTTTTTTAGCAAAAATAATTTTCAAAAAGCTATCCTCTTAGAATAAACTCTAAAAGTGCGTTTGATTTTAAGGTTTTCTTACTTCTCCTTTTTGCTTCTAGCCCGGATATTTCATCACTATCGTGACGAGGAGAGGCAGCGAAGGCTGATATGGGGCAAGGCAGAAGCAGGATTTTG
>CAYYAN010000010.1:1564-14055 GCA_964469825.1 uncultured Chthoniobacter sp.
CTGTATGAGTACATACTGTTCAAGTCAAAATCAGAGTCTAACGCAGCATTTCGACTCGCTCGCTCCCGTGAGGCTCGCCCCTTTGGGGCTGCCTTCGGCATTGGATCTCGCCCCACCTGGGGCTCGGTTATTGGGGGCTTCCCGGCTTCCGCAGTAGAGAGTGATGAAATATTATTCGGGCTAGCATCATTGTCAGATTTTGCGTTATACTTGCATAGCGTTGCAATTCTCCCTCTTGCTAGAAACAAAAATTTCGACGTAAAAAACCTCAAACTCGCACGTAAATGGTATAAATTTCATGACATAATATGGTCCTCAAACAAATAACAAAATGAGCATCTTTGAAATTATTGGTCCTGTCATGGTTGGTCCTTCAAGTTCCCACACTGCAGGAGCTTGTCGAATCGGATATGCTGCACGCAGGCTTCTCGATGAGAAACCTCTCCAGGCAACGATTTATTTACATGGCTCTTTTCTTGCTACTGGTGATGGGCACGGAACAAAAGAAGCACTTGCAGCTGGATTGCTTGGTTTCTACCCTGATGATGAACGACTGATTCATGCTCTTGATCTTGCCGCTCAAGAACAGCTCCATATTACTTTTGAGCCGATTGATCTAGGTCAACAAGCCCATCCTAATTCTGTCAAAATTGTTCTTCAAGGATCAACTCATTCACTTACTCTCGTCGCGGCTTCTATTGGCGGCGGCAGCGTTCGTTTACAAGAAATCGACGCGCTTCCTGTCGATATTTCTGGAACATTAGAAGCCTTGATTCTTTGGCATAATGATACACCTGGTTTTCTTGCTAAAATTACAGCTGTCCTTGCATGCGTTCAAATCAATGTTGCTACGATTCGCACAAGCCGTGTTCAACGGGGAGAAACAGCGATCACTATTATTGAAATTGACAATTCTCTTCCACCAGAAGCAATTGCTTTCTTAAAAAAAATCCCTGCCATCAACCGACTTCTGGTGCTCTCTCCATTGCCTGGTTTTTGAGACAGAATCTCAAAAAAGTAATGGGTAATGGGTATTTTTTAGTTGAAACAAAATTAGTTTTTAGAAATTTTATTTTACATATTGTAAAACAGATATCTCTAGAACATGGTGTCTTACTCATTACTTGTTACTTAGCTTATGCTCTACCAATTCAGAACTGCTGTTCAACTACTCGAACTTTGTAAACAACATAAAATTTCTATTGCCGAAGCTACCATCCTTAGTGAAGTAGAAAATGGTTCTCTCTCCCGTGAGGAGATTGAACAACGTATGATCAGTTATTATGAACGGATGAAAGAAGCTGTTCACGCTGGTCTTAAGATCACAGAACGGAGTCGCAGCGGGCTTTCTGGAGGTGATTCACGACGTGTCTTAGCTCACAGCCAAGGAAGTGTTGTCAGTGCTCTTGGTCCCATTTTTGAAAAGAGCATTGCTTACGCGTTGGCCGTTCTGGAAACGAATGCTGCTTTTGGCCGCATTGTTGCAACGCCAACAGCTGGCAGTGCCGGCATTGCTCCCGCCTGCCTCTTAACCTGGCAAGAATCAAGAAATGCTGATGACAAAACAACATCACATGCTCTCTTTACCGCTGCCGGCATTGGAAAAATCATTGGCCACGGCGCCTGTTTTTCTGGAGCTCAAGGAGGCTGTCAAGCAGAGGTTGGAAGCGCCTGCTCTATGGCTGCTGCGGCTATTTGTGAGCTTGATGGAGGTACCGTAGAACAAGCCATCAATGCAGCAGGACTAGCACTACAAAATACGTTAGGTCTCATTTGCGATCCGATTGGTGGTTATGTGGAAGCTCCTTGCACCATGCGCAATGGTCTTTATGGCCTTCATGCTTTTGGGGCTGCAGCCATCTCTTTAAGCGGTGTCGAGAGCGTTGTTCCTTTTGATGAAGTCGTAGGAGCTTTGCGAGAAGTAGGAAATAAAATGCCTCGTATCTATAAAGAAACTTCAGAAGGAGGTTTGGCCACGACACCTACAGGCCTTCTTTTTAAACCTACAAAACGTGCTTGTTCTTCCGGAAAATGTAACACTGCAACAGATCCACAATCTCCAACCTGCAACCTGTAGCCCACATATCTGTTTTTATGAAACTCCCCCATTTTCTTCTTTTTGTTTCCGTTCTACTACTCCTTGTTGCGGGACTTTTTTGTTGGAAACTATTTCAACTGGAACCCGCTTCTTTACAGCCGCATCAAGCCATCAACCATCGTCACACCCATCTCTTACCACCACCAGGCTCTGAACCACAGTCTCTTGAAACTCCCACGCTTGCTCTGATCGATGAAGAACAGACTCGTTTGATTGCAAAACTGATTCCTTCTGTCGTCAGTATTATCACTACCGATGCTCCAAGTCGCGAAGAACTGCTTCGCGAATTTTTTGGATTTTCTAATAGAGTCTCTCCTGGAACCAATAAAATGGGTTCAGGCATGATTGTTTCAAGTCAAGGTCACATCATTACCAATTGGCATGTCGTGAAAGATGCTGTGCAAGCCATCGTTCAACTTAGTGATGGACGCATGCTCCCTGCTAAATTAACAGGGTTTGATGAGCATGCTGATATTGCTGTTTTAAAAATTCATGCTCCAGGTCTCATTCCAATTGCTTTGGGCAATTCTGACTTAGTAAAAGTCGGACAACAAGTTTTCGCAATTGGCAATCCTTTTGGGCTTCAAGAAACCGTCACTCAAGGAATTATTAGCGCCAAAGGACGGCGCGCCATGAGTGAGGCCACTAATGAGTTTTTCCAAACAAGTACTCAAATTAACCCTGGAAACTCAGGCGGTCCCTTAATTAACATTCATGGAGAAGTTATTGGTATTAATAATTTCATTATTAGTCAAAGCGGCGGTGCAGAAGGTCTCAGTTTTGCTATTCCTTCCAATGTCGCCAACCGTATTTACAATGATATCATTCAATATGGACGCGTCACTCGTCCCTGGTTTGGTGTAGCCTCACGCTCACTTAATCCAGCCTTAGCAGAACAACTCGGACTCAAAACAACCTCAGGAGCACTTGTGGTTGCGACTTTGCCAGGATCTCCTGCAGAGGCTGCAGGATTGCAGTCAAGAGATCTGATTATAGAATTCAACGGAAAACCGATAACTGATCGCGTCGACCTTCGCAATCGTATTGCTGAAGTAGAAATTGGAAAAGAAATTCCGATTACTCTCCTTCGTCATGGCACTCCCATCACACTGACCGTTAAAATCGAAGAAGAACCCAAAATCTCTCGCAGTCAATTTTAGAAATAAAAACTAAAAAAGTGATTGCGTCTCCTAAGAATTTGTGGCATCTTTTTTGGCTCTCATGAAATCTGGTAAACATCCCGAATACAATCCGACAACAATTATCTGTGCTTGTGGCGCGGTCTATCAAACACGTTCCACTCGTGATAATCTCAAAATCGGTATCTGCTCTGCCTGCCATCCCTTCTTTACTGGCGAACAGAAATTTATTGATACAGCAGGTCGCGTTGAGAAATTCTCTCGCCGTTATGGCAGTGTTCGAGCTACCCGCGCACAAGGAACCCTCAGCGCTACACACGCTCAAGCTTCCAAGTTGGCAAAGAAAAAACGATAACGTTATGACCTTGCTGCGCAAGGTCAGTAAAGGGTAAAGAGTAAAAGATCAAGTGTAGCAAATACATGCTAACTTATCTGATTTTATTGTTTTAAAATGACGTTCCACTAAAATGTTGTTTTAAAAATTCTACTTTTGCTTTGATCTTGTCAATTACCCTTCACCTTTTACTCTTTACTTCTCCGCCATGTCCCTTGACTTTACCCATCTCATTGCGCAGCGTCGCGAACGTTTTGCTGCTCTAGAAAAAGAAATTACAGATCCCAACCTTTTTCAAGACGCCAAGAAAGCTCGAGGAATCTTACAAGAGCATGCTCGGATCAAAGAACTGCTTGCTACTGTTGAACAACTTGAAGTATCAAAACGACATCTTCAAGAAAACGAAGAGTTGTCACGAGGAGCTGATACTGAACTCGCTGAAATGGCCTCTGCTGAAATCGTGGAGCTACAACAAAAAATTCCTCAACTAGAACAAGCCTTACACATCGGACTTCTCCCACCTCAACCAGACGATGATCGAGATGCGATTGTGGAAATCCGCGCAGGTACCGGAGGATCAGAAGCTGGCCTCTTTGCTGCTGATCTCTATCGCATGTACACGCGCTATGCGGAAACACACGGTTGGGAGATGGAAATGATTGAAGCAAGCCCTGGCGAATTGGGCGGCTACAAAGAAGTTATTTTTCAACTGAGTGGAGAACAAGTTTTTCGCAAGCTTCGTTACGAAAGCGGCGTTCATCGTGTACAACGCGTACCTGCAACCGAGGCTCAAGGACGAATTCATACTTCAACAGCTACCGTCGCTGTTCTTCCTGAAGCTGACGAGGTTGACATTGTCATTCGTCCTCAAGATTTGCGTATTGAAGTCTGTCGGGCTGGGGGTCCTGGAGGCCAAGGTGTTAATACTACTGATTCTGCTGTACAGATTTTACATATTCCTACAGGAAAAATTGTTCGTTGCCAAGATGGTCGGAGCCAACAAAAAAATAAAGAAAAGGCATTACAAGTTTTACGAGCTCGACTCCTTGAAGAAAAACGCGCAGAAGAAGAGCAAAAATATTCTGAACATCGACGCAGCCAAATTGGAACAGGTGGTCGTGAAGAAAAAATCAGGACTTATAATTTTCCTCAAAATCGACTAACAGATCATCGTATTGGATTAACTCTTTACAATTTGGATCGTGTGGTTGAAGGTGATCTGGAAGCCTTAATTGGAGCCTTAGAGGCAGCTGATGTGCAAGAAAGGCTTGAAAATGCCAGCAAAGAATAAAGAGTTGCTAAGCAAAAATCGAAGCTGATTTATCATTTGCAAGCTCTCTCCTTAAAAAATTGCTATTTAAATTTTTGATTTCTGTGTTGAACTCATACTTCACTCTTTACTCTTCACTCCTTACTTTTTTTTGATATGCATCAAAAAAATTCTTCCATTTCACTTCTCGAAGTTTTACAAGGAGGAACGTCTTTCTTAAAAAAACATGGCATTGAACAAGCACGCTTAAATGTAGAATTATTATTAGCTCATGTTTTAAACATTCGACGACTAGAGCTTTATTTACAATTTGATCGCATGCTCTCTGAGGCTGAGCGGGCGCCGTTACGGGAACTTTTAAGAAGGAGAAGCAAAGGTGTTCCCCTACAACATTTGTTAGAGACAACAGAATTTTTTGGGAGAACATTTCACATTGATTCACGAGCGTTGATTCCTCGGCCTGAAACAGAACAGCTCGTCGAACGAGTTCTTGTTCATGATAAAACCTCTCGCTTTCTCGATGTAGGAACCGGAAGCGGTGTGATTGCTATTACCATCGCCCTTGAAAAACCAACAGCTTCGATTGATGCTATTGACCTTTCTCCTGATGCCTTAGCATTAGCTCAAAAAAATGCAGCACTCCATAACGTAACCCATATTCAATGGCATCAAGGAAATTTGTTACAAGATCAAACTAAATCATGGGATTCCATTATTGCTAATTTACCCTACATTGAAACGGAAGAAATCTCAACTTTATCACGTGAAGTCCAACACGATCCCATCATGGCGCTTGATGGTGGAAAAAGTGGATTAGTCTTAATTCAAAATCTTATTGAGCAAGCGCCCCAACATCTCGAAAGAGGAGGAAAACTCTTTTTAGAAATTGGAAAAGACCAAGAAAAAGAAGTGATAAAACTACTTGAAATTAACGGATATTCGGAGATCCTTGCTCTACCTGATTATCAGGGCATTATTCGGTTTGTGGAAGGCCGGAAAAAATAATCACGCAAAGAAATTTTTATTTCATTTTTGCTCTTTTTTATTTCTTTGCGTTCTTTCTACTAAAATTTTCTAACTCTTTTTTACGGTTCATTTTTTATTTTTTAGCTTATGCATAAAATGCTTGTACATGGCGGCTATCCTCTCCAAGGAGAAGTATTCATCGGCGGTTCTAAAAATTCAACGCTCCCCATTTTAGCAGCAACGCTTCTTACACGAGATCATTGTGTTATTGAGCATGTCCCTGATTTGAGTGACATTCATTATATGCTGACAATCTTAAGCACGCTAGGATGTGATGTAGAGCGAGCCAGTGGCATTGTTCAAGTAAAAGCAGAAAATATTAAAACCGAAGCCCCTTATGAAATTGTTCGTAAAATGCGTGCTTCTGTCTGCATTTTAGGACCTCTGCTAGGCAGAGAACACACAGCGACGGTCTCTCTCCCCGGCGGATGTGTCATTGGAGATCGCCCTATTGATCTTCATTTAAAAGGATTTGAGGCCTTAGGTGCTGCAGTACAAGTCAAAGGAGGCAATATTCGTATCCTTGCACCACACCTTCGTGGAAATACGATTCACCTTTCAGGGAAATATGGTTCTACTGTTTTAGGTACTGACAATATTATGATGGCTGCTGTGCTTGCCGATGGAACTACCATCATTGAAGGTGCAGCTGAAGAGCCAGAAGTTGTAGACCTTGCTATCGTCCTTCAAAAAATGGGAGCAAAAATTGAAGGAGCTGGAACTTCTCGCATCATCATTGAAGGCGTCAAAGAACTACATGGCTTCCACCATCAAGTCATCCCTGACCGGATTGAAGCCGGTACTTTTCTCATTGCCGGCGCCATTGCCGGAAAAAAATTAACTCTCCGTCATGTCGTCCCCCAGCATCTTCAATCACTCTTGGAAGCCCTGACGCAAGCGGGATATGAAATTACAGGAGATGAAGAAAGCATCACACTCTTACCTAGCAAAATTAAAAAATCGCTTTCTCTTGAAACACTCCCCTACCCAGGCTTTGCAACGGATCTTCAAGCTCAACTTTGTGCACTCTTATGCACAGTAGATGGAATTAGCACAATTATTGAAAATATTTTTCCTCAACGCTTCATGCACCTTGCTGAACTAAAACGCATGGGCGCTAATATTGAGCTCGATGGTGCCACTGCTATTATCACAGGAGTTCCTCAACTCAGTGCTGCTCCAGTGATGGCAAGCGATCTGCGCGCCTCTGCTGCCTTGATTTTAGCGGCTCTTACAGCTGATGGAACTACTGAGATCAACCGCATTTATCATATTGACCGGGGTTATGACGCCATTGACAAAAAATTAAATCGGCTTGGTGCTCACATCGAGAGAGTCAAAGAATAATTTCTCATAAAGTCTTGTCACTTTTTCCGCAGCATTGATCGCACTAAAATCAGCCTCGACTCTAGTACGAGCAGTCATGATCTGATGTTGAAAAGGTACTTTTAAAAAAGCTTCTGCCATTGCTGATACATGATTAGACGGAACAATGATGCCATGAATTCCTTCTTCAAGCACATAGCGAGAGCCTTCTAAATCTGTGCTGATCACAGGAATTCCTGAGGCCATGGCTTCCAACAGAACAATTGGCAATCCTTCATGAAGAGAGGTCAATGCAAAGCGATCCAACGTTCGATAAAACAAAGCTCTTTCTGCAATCTGGCCTAAAAATTTAACATGCTCTGAAATTCCAAGTTCAACAGCAAGTCGCTTCAGAGATTCTTCTTCTGGCCCGGTTCCTGCCAAAACAAAAATGGCTTTGAGGCCCTGCTGAAGAGCTTGTTGAGCAGCTCGCACAAAAAGTTTCTGATTTTTTTCAGTAGCTAGTCGGCCCACTGTGCCAATAATAAAATCGTTTTCAGCAAGACCGAAAATTTTACGAGCTTCTTTTTTTTCTAAAGAACTAGAAGGCCGAAAGAGCCTTGTGTTCACTCCATTAGAAATTACAGTCACTTCATCGGAAGAAAGCGCTTCGTAATTAACCAAGAAATTTTTAACTTCAGGAGCAACGGCAATAGTATGTGAAGAAAAGCGATGCATGATCGCATCGATCACAACAGAGCTGATGCCACGAAACTCAAGACGCCCACTCGCATGATCATGAACAACACACGGTTGATCCCCCAAAAAAGCAGCTAATGGTTTTGCAATCCAGTTCGCACCAGAGAGATGAAAATGAAAGAGATCAAATTGGGGAGCAAGTTTTAAAAACGCTGGAATATAGACTGGAGGCCAAACGGAAGGCGCCAATGAATGAACCTTTATCCTTTTTTCCTCTAAGGCTTCTGCAAAAAGTCCTCGACCATGCAATGCAGCTACCTCGATATGCCATTGCTGAGAATCAGCTAAAGTCACTAGATCAAACAAAACAGCTTGCGCTCCTCCCAAACTTAAGTGATCGATAACATGAAGAACTCGTTTCATAAGAAAGCAGACTAAAGACTGGAAGTTGAACATTGAAGAGATTGTAAAAAAATCTCTACATTTTTTTTGTTATCGTGCCACTGACGAACAAATCGTAGCGATTCTTGTTGTGCATGCTGTAGCATCTTTTCATTTGATAGGAGTTGTTGAATTCCTCTGATTAGTTTTTCGATTTTATTTTCAGCATAAATTCCCATTTGAAAATGATGAAACATATTATCAGGATCTACTTTCAGCGAAGCAATTGCTGTTGAACCAAGACCAGCATGAATAAAAGTGTTAGGAACACCTTCATCTGAAGAGGTATTCACAAAAATTTTAGCTTCATCAAAATGAGACTGAATATCGTGGTAGGGAACTTTTTCTAAAAATTCAACCTGAGGCATGGTTAAAGCCCGTTTTTTTACAGCATGCCACAAGGCTTCATCTTGATTCGAGCAGATCATGCGACAACGTGCTTCAGGAAATTGTGCTACAAGATCTAAAAAAAGCAAAGGCTGCTTGACGCTATGACAGCGAGCTACCCACAAAAGATCAATTGATTTATTTTCGCTATTCACAACTCGCTCCGGAGAAAAATCTGATTGAAGTAAGAGCCTCATCACACGACATGACATTCCTTGTGCACGAAACAGTGCCGCTTGGTTTTCTGTAATGGCCAATCGAACATCGCAAAGTTCCATCCCCTTTTGAAAAATCCAGCCTCGCCAAGGGTAGGCTTTACGAAAACCTCCATCAATTTCTGAATCAAGTGCACAAACAAAAAGAAGGCGATAAACAAGCCAAACTCGCAATTTCGCAAGCAAGTAGAGCCATGAAGTCCATCCATAAAGAACAACAAGATCCGGTTTTTCTTGACGTAAAATAGAAATGATACGAGGCAAGGCTTTCACCGTATCCCACACTCTTCCTGTATCAAAACGTCCTCCATTGCGAATGACAATCCCTTGTTGAATGAAAGAGTCACCTTGCTTCGTGTCTGCCGCTAAAAGAATGACCTCTTGACCTTGTTGCACCAGTTCCTTTGCTAAGAGCGCTACTTGTAACTCCGCACCTCCTGAAGAATGTTCTGCAGCGGGATCTAACGCAAGATGAGCATAGCCGGAGAGGAAAAGAACTTTCATACTTAAGTAATGAGTGATCAGTAATGGATGATGAATAAATTAATGGCCTTCTACAAATCCGAACAGAATAAATCGTTTGCACTTCGTCAATTTTCTCGATGATGTTGTGCTCATCTTTTAAATTATCCATTACTCATTACTTTATCTTCCATGCAAGTCTCGTTTTATTTACCAAAAAAATATTTCCCCACAGAAGAATGGATCCATGCCTGGCAAGAAAACCGTCCCTTTCCTTTGGAAGAATCTGGAAAAGCTGCTGCTGTTCATTGTTGGATCTACCAAACATGGGCACTACTCACAGCCGCTGGCATTAAAACTTCTCTTGTTTCAGAACTTCCTACAACGGGTATCGTTCTTGCACTAAGTGGAACATTACACTCTTCTTTCCAATCAAATCAGTTTCCTTCTGATTTCTTCCTCGTTGACGTTGTGGCTGATGGCCTCCCTCATCCAGCTGCTCACTTTCATCTTGTCCAAAACAGAGCTCATGCTCGTCGCTTACCTTACTCACACTTTATTCCTCTTTGGCCACAACCAGCTCTCATTGCTCGCAAGGCAAGTCGTGGTCAGCTTTTCGAACGCATTTCTTTTTTCGGAGACCCTAAAAACCTTGCAGCAGAATTTTTTTCTTCCTCTTGGCAACAACAACTCAAAAAAGAACTCTTTCTGGAATTAGAAATCAGGCGCGCCGATCAATGGCATGATTATTCCAATGTGGATGCCATCATCGCCATCCGTGATTTTTCACGCTCGCGACAACTCCACAAACCGGCTACTAAACTTTACAACGCTTGGTTAGCAGGAGTTCCTTTTATTGGTGGCAATGATTCCGCTTATCAGTCTGATGGTCAACCAGGCGTCGATTATCTCATTGCACAATCTCCAAAACAAGTTTTAGAGCACCTTCGCAAATTGAAAGAGGATTCTACTTTTCGATTTCGCCTCATTCAAAATGGTTTTGAGTCAGGAAAAAAATTTAATAGACCAGCAACTTTGGAACATTGGAAATCTTTAGTCCAAGAAATACTTCCTCAACGAGCTTTGCAATGGCAAAAAAAATCATCCTCTCAACGAGCTTATTATTTTTTGACCCAACATGCCTTTTGTTGGATTGATAGAAAATTACGATGATCTATTTTTCTAAAATACCTCGTTCTTTAGCAGCCAAACTCACTGACTATCATAATAAAATTGTTGATGCCAGCATTGTTGGACATAGCACTCGTGCACGTTCTCTCCGTTTAGAAGCGGCAGAAGCCATCATGCAGGCTCATTTAAAAATAGATAGCCCTTTACTTGAACAGGTAGTTCTTTTTCAAAAAAATCACCTTGAAGCTCTACAACGAGGAAAACAGGAACAAGCAAAGGAATGGTTACTTGCTAGTTATGCGGCATATCAAATTTTGTTTTATGGCCCAGCAATAAGCAATGCTGCTCAAAAAGCCATGGAGCAGCGGGTTTCATTAGCCCACACAGTAGAGAAAGATGAAATATCCAAGCTAATTTCTCAACACACAACCAATCCACAAGAACAAGACTGCAGAGAGCAAGCTGCTTTTCACACAGAAAACGTTGTTGATTATTTATTGCGTGCTAGCGAAGCAAAGCACTCTAAAAATGATTTTTTGATCAAGTCTTGGGAAGAGGTTGCCGAAGGAGCTAGCCAAACTGCTTTATTATGGATCAAGGCAGCAAAGAGCTTTCAATCCTGCTCTCTTTTTGGCCTCACTTCTTTGTTTCACCTTGAAATAGTGCGCCACTCCGAAAATAAAAATAAAAGAAAACTTCTGCGCATCGCTTCTTATATTTCTATCTTGCTCTCTCAACAACAATGGAAAGACCCTTTTGCAGAAAAAGATTTTTGCCAACAACAAATTTTAAAAACAACAAGTACTGGTAACATTCTCCTAGCTTTGTATTGGAGACGTGTAAAAAAAGAGATCGATTTTTTTCTTCAACACACTCAGAAACTCTCCCCAAAAGCCCCAACAATAGATTCCTCTTTGTGGAATTCTTTTATTAGAGATCTACAATCAACTTCTCCATTAAAAACTTTTCTCTATGGCATTCCCAATGATGACTTCCCTATTCCTGCAACAAGTTGGATTTTTTCTACTGATGAACGACTAGAAGCTGCTGCCAACTACCGCTATTGGGCGACACGTTCTCAACTTTTATTAAAAGATAAATTATCTGATTGGACCTCGCGTTTATTAACAGAGGAGCGCTCATCTGTTTCTAATGCTGAGGAACGAATCTATTTTTGGAAGGAAAATATTCATGCTTATCAAAGCTATAGCACAAAGTCTCACACTCCTGCTTGGAATGAAGCTGCTAGACGTGCAAGACAAATAGTTTTGCTTTGGAAAAAAAGCATAATAAAAAAAAGAGAGAAAAATTTTAATTTCCTTTTAGCGTCTGTTTGGAGTTTGATAGCACGCTCTGCTGAAAAAAAAATACAGTATCACCTTTGCTCCATTTTGATGCAGACTATTTCATTCTGCTTACCAAAAGAATGCGTTCCCGATCTTGAGTGCAAAGAAGCTTGGAAAAAGGGCAAGCTGGTACCACGCATTGAATTCACTATGTTCTATAGTTGGATTTATCAAAGTTGGCAGCGCCTTCAACAAGCAGGTGTGACTTCTGCTCTTTCTACCAAACTGTTAGAACCAGGAGTTGTTATGACTTTAGGAAATTATCTCACCACTTCTCTAGGCCTTGATGCCATGATGCCTAAAGAAACATTTTTAGTTGATGTTACAGCCGATCGACCGCCTCATCCAGGTGCTCAACTTCATGTCGTTGAAAACAGGATGCAGACTCAACTGCTTCCTCATGCTGTTTTTATTCCTCATTGGCCTCAACGAGGCTTAATTCCACGTGATCTCAATCGTGGTCTTCGTTTTGAAAATGTTGCTTTTTTTGGAGAGCCAAAAAATCTTGCTCCAGAATTACAC
The DNA here is from genome assembly GCA_964469825.1 of uncultured Chthoniobacter sp. Classification (GTDB taxonomy): domain Bacteria; phylum Verrucomicrobiota; class Verrucomicrobiia; order Chthoniobacterales; family UBA6821; genus CAIWMF01. The sequence continues at coordinate 13,940 of CAYYAN010000010.1, forward strand.
TCAAAAGCATGGCAACAACGCCTCTCTCAAGAATTGGGAATCACTTTTTATTTACAAGGCAACCAAGGATGGCATGACTATAGTAATGTTGATGCTGTAATCGCTATCCGTAGTTT
>CAYYAN010000010.1:14065-15451 GCA_964469825.1 uncultured Chthoniobacter sp.
CTCTTCCTCTCGTTACTTGAATAAACCGGCTACAAAACTTTATAATGCATGGCATGCTGGTGTTCCTTTCATTGGAGGCCTTGATTCAGCCTTTGCTGCTGATGGTCGTCCAGGCACTGACTATCTCGTTGCAACTTCGCTAGAAGAAGTTTTCTCTCATCTTGAACAATTAAAAAAAGATCCTCATCTCCGCGCAAACTTAGTTCAAGAAGGTTTCAACTCGGCAAAAAATTTCACATCTGAAGTTATCTTAGAACACTGGAAAAAGCTGATCGAAGACACTATTCCTAAAAGTGTTGCTGCATGGCAAAAGAAAAATTCATGGAGTCGACGCTTCTTTTTTCTGCGGCAATATTTTGCTTATTTACTTTGTCGTTATTGGAAATGAAAACATTTTTTTATTTAACTCGGGAACACCTTCCTCCTGGAGAATGGACCCAGGATTTGATCGCGGGAAAACCGGTTGTAGTTCCAGCCGGAGGAGGTCGCTGCCTTAATATGAACTGGATTTATCAAACATGGGCTCTTCTCATCTCCTCAGGAACGCCTTGTTATGCACTACTGGAAACACCTTCTATAGAAGGCATCATCATTGCTCTAAGTATTGCAGCTTCCAGTTCACTCAAAATGCCTGATGCTCCTTTTTTTGTCGATGTGGTTGCAGACGGATCACCTCATCCTGGCGCTCATTTGCACATTGTTCAAAATAGAGCTTATGCAAAAAAATTGCCGAATGCTATTTTCATGCCTCACTGGTCTCAACCAGGACTTGTTGCTCGTGATCCTGCGCGAGGAGAGCGTTTTGAAAATCTCTGCTTCTATGGTCATTCCAAAAACCTTGCTAAAGAATTACAAACAGTTTCGTGGCGTCAGCGCCTCCAAGATGAACTAGGTATCACACTCCATCTTCCATCCGTTGAGCATTGGCATGATTATTCTCAGACAGACTGCGTAATTGCCGTACGTGATTTTTCAAAATCTCCTCATTGGCACAAACCGGCAACAAAGCTTTATAATGCCTGGCTTGCAGGCGTTCCTTTTATTGGTGGACTCGATTCAGCCTACGCCGCTGATGGAAGACCTGGCATCGACTATCTTGTTGCTTCTTCCCCAGAAGAAGTCTTTGAACATTTACGCCGCCTTAAAGAAGATTTTTCTTTTCGCACTCAACTCGTTAACAACAGCATTCTCCCTGCAAAAGAATTTACTCGCCAAGCTATCCTTGAACGTTGGAGAGAGTTAGTTGAAACAACTATTCCTGCCCTAGCACAAAAGTGGGAACAAAAAACAAAACGACAGCGTTCTTTTTTTGCTCTCCGTCAAAGAATCAACTTATTTCTAGAACGCTATTCATGGAATTATATTTTTAGGCCACCAACTCCTCCT
>CAYYAN010000011.1:0-15379 GCA_964469825.1 uncultured Chthoniobacter sp.
TTCTGAAAAAATAAAAATATTCCCCATGAAAACTTCCATCAGCATCATCATTCCCGCATACAATGCAGCAGAGACGTTAGCTGCAACCGTACAATCTTGCTTGAAGCAGACCCTCCAAGCTCAAGAAATTATTGTTATCGATAATGGTAGTCGTGATGCGACGGCAAAAATTGCAACCTCTTTTGGTGATCGAGTTCATTATTTTTTTACCAATAATGAAGGAGTTTCACGTGCAAGGAATATAGGGGCAGAGAAAGCGACAGGAGAGTGGCTCCTTTTTTTAGATGCTGATGATCAATTGTTGCCTCATGCTTTAGAAACACTGTTAACGGCAGCAAAAGATCAGCGAGTGAATGTTATTTATGGGATGGTGATAGAACGTCGAGAACCGCGGCAACTAGCAAGGCTCAACGGTTTTAATTTTGCTGCTGGAGATCCTCCTCATGGAGCAGAACGAAATTTTTGGCGCTGTGCGATTGCAACACCTGGATCAGCATTAATAAAAAAAAGTTTGCATGAACAAGTTGGTGGTTTTGTCACGGGATATGAACCAATGGAGGACCGCGATTATTGGATCAAATGTGGCTTGCTGGAAAAAATAGGTTTTTGTGACATGGTCGTGTTGGATAAAATTTGGAGACTTGCTTCTCATGGTTCGCAACACAGCAAACGGATTTATCGAGGGCAAGTAGCGCAAAGAGCCTTGAAAACATGGGCTTCTGAGCGTGCGATCGCTACAGATTGGATGCCTCATGAGAAACAGATTATTAAGTCGGCTCTTGATGAAGCGGTCTGGCGACGATGTGGTGATATTTTGAAACCGTTGTTGAGAGAAGCGCGAGCGATAGGTTTATTTCATTGGAGAGCAAAATTGTTGGCTGCTTTTTATCATGAGCCATCGCCTGATTGGATAAAGCAATGAAACATTTTGACTACCTTATCGTCGGAAGTGGTTTTTCTGGATTGACCTTTGCAGAGCGTGTTGCAACACAATGCGGAAAGACCAGTCTTGTTGTCGATCGACGTGATCACATTGGAGGAAATTCTTATGATTATTACGATGAAGCTGGTGTTTTAATCCATCGGTATGGCCCACACTATTTTCGCACAAACTCTCTTCTTATTCGTGATTATCTTTCTCAATTCACTGAATGGCATCACGTGAACTATCAGATTTTATCATATGATAACGGTAGCTATTGGAATTTTCCCATTAATCTTAATACATTTGAACAATTCCTTGGTCGTGCTTCAACGAGTGAAGAAATGGAGCAATGGTTAATAGACCATCGCGTGCCTATCGCATTTCCAAAAAATTCGGAAGAAGTCATTATTTCACAAGTTGGATGGAAGTTGTATGAGAAATTTTTTAAAGGTTACACGCTCAAACAATGGAAACGCGCTCCTAAAGAGCTTGATGTCTCTGTTTGTGGACGTATTCCAGTTAGAACGAACCGTGACAATCGCTATCTTCGAGAAGAATTTCAGGCATTGCCCAAAGCCGGTTACACGCGACTTTTTGAGCGAATTATTGAGGCTTGTGGAGAGAAACTCACATTAAAGTTAGCAACAGATTATCGTGAGGTTCTTTCTTCCGTAACGTTTGATCATATGATTTATACGGGCCCCATCGATGATTATTTCGATTATTGTTATGGACCACTTCCTTATCGATCACTCCGTTTTGATCCAGATTCATTTACTAAAGATCAACTTAGTGATCGTGAAAAAATTAGCGGCATGAAAAGTTTTTGGCAACCAGCCATGCAAGTGAATTATCCAAATGAAGAAGCTTTCACGCGCATTGTTGAAATCAAACATGCAACGGGCCAGGTGTGCGATAATACAACCATTGTTCGCGAATATCCTGATGATTACGAGTCAGGCAAAGAGGCCTACTATCCCATTCCTGCTTCTGATGCCACAGCGCTTTATCAACGATACAAAGAGCTTGCTGATCGTGAAAAAAATGTTTCTTTTATTGGTCGTTTAGCAATGTATCGTTATTATAATATGGACCAGGTCGTTGGCATGGCTCTGACAGAATTTAAGAAATTAGAGAAAGTAAATCTATGAACCAAGCTATGAATAAAGCTTTCGTTATTAATCTGGATTCTAAGCTGGAATGCTTTCAGGAGGTGAAAGAAGCTTTTAAGCCTTATGGAATCGAATCTGAGCGTTTTTCTGCAATTCGACATGAGGTTAGGCAAGTGGGAGCCTCATTAAGCTTTTTAACGTTGATCGAGCAAGCGAGGAAGAAAAAAGCTCCATGGATTATGATTTTAGAAGATGATTGCGTGCCTCGACCTGCAATGAGTGAATGGTCTTCCATTTCAAAATATCTTATTAAAAATAAAAAACATTGGGATGTTTTCCTGGGAGGTACTGCATATGTTTATCCACGAGTTTTGAGAAATGATTTTAAGGGGGAGGAAAAAACACTCTTAGAGATAATCGAATGTTCTCATGCCGTCTTATCTCACTTTTCCATTTTTAATGAATCTTCTTACGATCAATTGCTTGGATGGCATCAATTGCCTGCTTTGCCAGAAAAACGTCCTGTTATTGATGCTTTTATTCCTCAATGTACAAAAAGAATTTGGACATCTTCTCCGCATATTGTGTGGCAAAAGGTTCATAATGGAACTGATTTAACAGGTATCTGTCTTAAAGCTGAGGAAAAATTGAAACATTTTTCTGAGCAAATAAGAAAATCTTGTAAATATCGTCTATTAGGTCATTGGATGAGAACTATTTCATAACACGTTTCTAAATAATGGTGATCAAATCAGAACGAGTAATTTTTGGAGCTGCTTTTTTATTAGCTGTAATCGCAGTATTAGCTTTTCTTTGGCCATGCTATCGTGTTTTTTTATCGATTATGATCAACACAAATGAAGGATGGAATGCCTTCTTTGCTGATGCCGCGATGGGAAAGATGCCGCTCTATCCAAGTTTGGATCGGCTTATTACTAACAATTATCCTCCGCTTTCGTTTTATGTAGTAGGAGGTTTTGGAAAAATGATCGGTGATTCGATTCTTGCTGGTAGATTGCTTTCGTTGCTTGCGATGGTGATCATCACTTTTTTTGTTGGAAAAATTGTGCGGCAATTTGGAGGTTCCTTTCAAGCAGCTGTCCTGGGAGGCTCTTATTTTCTAGCGACTATGTGCCTTTCCTTTCGTTGGTATGTTGGGGCGAATGATCCTCAGCTCTTGGCGCAAGCAATTATGATTGTTGGTTTTCTGCAGGCTATCGAAAAAGATGCTAACTATTGGTTGCCACTATTCGTGATGGTGCTAGCTGGTTTTTTTAAACATAATATTATCACATTGCCCCTTTCTGCTATGCTGGGGTTAGTGTTGTGGCATCGTTGGAGAGCTCTAAAATGGAGTTTTCTTTTTTCTGGACTGCTCGTCATAATCGGCGTGTTTTGCTGTTATAGTTGCTATGGAAACGATTTTTTCCACAATTTTCTAGCACCACGTTCATGGATGTTAGAAAAAATATATGATGCTCTTGGAGACTTGCAGAGTTTAGCCATAGGGATGCTACTTTGGTTGTTGATCGCAACAACAGAATCACAGGACAGGAGAGTGCAGTTCATTACCGCCATGATGTTCATGGCTCTTATTCTTGGGTTTGTGCAGCGATTAGGGAGTGGCGTCTTTGTAAATGCTCAATTTGATCTTGTTATTGTTACAGCAATTGCTATGGGTTTTGGATTTCAACTTCTCAGCGATGAAGGCAAAAAACTTTCTCAACTATTTTGGCTTTTCTTTTTGATAGGCCCCTTTCTTTTTTCAGCGAATCTCTATTCTTTTACTCAAATTTTTTCTTCTGCAAGTCGTACGGCTTTTAAACAAGAAGAACAAGAAATGAACCAACTTATTGAAGAAGTGAAAGCATCTCCGGTTGATGTCTTTTGCGAATCCTATATCACGTATCGCGCTGGAAAACCTTTTGTTATTGATGCTTTCAATGTTGAAGAGAGGATCAAAGCAAAAAAACTTCCAGTAGATGTAGTCGATCGATTGATAGAAGAAGGCAAACTGGTTGAGGTAAAGCGGACCTGGTTAGTGGGAGAGGAATAACTACAGGTTTTCAGGATGCAGACTGCAGGTTACAGATTACAGGACTAAAATCATATCTTTCAATTTTATACTCCTTGATAGGATCACGTTTTTAGGATTATTAGAACGACAACTTAGACATCATTTTGGAGCTGATTTTACTGAAAAACATCTCGATCTTATTAGCCCGAATATTTCACGTCAATTCTACTACGGCTTGCGAGAGCCAGGTGTATACTGCGTCAGTCTAGGATTGCTTCTCGGGCAGTATGAAACATACAGCCGTCGTCGCAATCCGTCGTCTTCCTTGTCTACATCAGGCTGCGCGGCGCCTCGTGACGAATTACCATGAAATATCCGGGTTAGTAAGGCTGATGGTGATCAACTTGCTCAATGGAATGAAAATTTCATTCATGCTTCTACAATCAATCAGGTTTTTTATCTGTAATCTGTAACTTGTAATCTGTAACTTACGCTGTATGCCGTACTTCAGTATTATTACGCCTTCGTTTAATCAAGGGCCCTATCTTGCCGCTTGTTTAGATTCAGTCAACAAGCAAGGAGATCAAAGTTATGAGCACATTCTCATTGATAATTGTTCAACAGATGAAACACAAAAGGTCTTGGCTGCTTGGTCTCAAGATCCGCATCTTCGAGTCATCGTAGAGTCAGATCAGGGACAATCAGAGGCTGTTAATAAAGGCTTTCGTCTTGCTCATGGAGAAATTATTTGCTGGCTTAATAGTGATGACGCTTATCCTTTAGAAACATTTCAAAAGCTCCGAAATATTTTTAGTGACCCTAAAATTGATGTTGTTTTTGGAGATGTCTTACAAGTTTTTGATGACAGAAAAAACAGAACAGAACGAGTCAAAGCAGAATTTTCAAATCGATATGACTTCATTCGTTGGTGGAGTTCTCGTGTAAGATTGCATCAGCCTGCTATTTTTTTTAGGCGTTCTGTTGTCGAGTCTATTGGCTTACTCGATGAAAAGCTTCATTATGCTATGGATTACGAATATTGGTGGCGCATGTCAGCGTGTTACGATTTTCATTATGTTCCAGAGGTGTTGGCACTTCAACATCGTCAGCTGGATTCTAAAACGATGAAAGCATGGGATCGCGTGTTAGAAGAACGCGAAAAAATCTTTTCTCCGTACTACGAGTTGTTAAAAGAAAAAAAATGTGATCTTCAACAAGAAAGGGCAACAACTTTGGCTCAACATTATTTGCTTCAAGCCTATAGCATCGCGAATGTTGATCGTTCAGCAGTCTGGCGTTTCTTTAAAAAGGCTTGGCATGAGTCACCGCGATCTGTTTTTCGATGGTCCTCGCTTGGATTATTAAAAAAGCTTTGTGGGCTTCGTCAACGGGATAAGTAAGAAGATTTTCCTGTAGCCTGTGCCGTATAGCCTGTAGCCTATTTGTATGCTTGCCATTCTTATCAGTACTTTTGATCGCTACCAAATCTTAGCACATTGGACTGCTGCTCAGATAGAACGTCAGTGGCCTCAGCACCCTCCTATTTTTTATTCGGGCCTTACAGAAAAAAGTGAACAAAATCTCGGTTGTTTAGAAGGCTCCAAAGATTGGATGAATGTCACTCTTCATGCTGTTGAAAAATTGCAGCAACGAGGCTTTACACATGCGTATCTTATTTTAGATGATCATCCTCCTGTTGGGCCCTGTCACGAAGAGGCTTTAAACGAAGTCCTCCCATCATTAGCGCTCAAGCTTCATGCTGCTTATATTGGACTTTTAGGATATGGGCAGCATCGTGAAGTAGAGGGAAAAATTTTAGGACGTAAGTATTCATCGTTAGAACAGAGTTCGATCCACTACCAATGGAAATTTTCAGTGCATCCTGGACTTTGGAATTTAGAAGCGCTGCAGACCATTCTTCTCCAACGACTCGAATTTTACTCAGGAGTAGAACGAACCGCCTGGAGGTTTGAGCAACACTGGGATACTCCAAGTGATTCAAAAATAGGTTCTTTGATCCAGCGTTCTTATCGCATTAAAGGTGCTTGTTTCTTAAAAAAGAAGCTGCCAATGAGCCTGGAAATATTACGCGAATCAATAGAACGATTTATTACGGATGTGGTGCTTTTTAAAACCAAAATAATAAATGGTTCTTTAGCTCGCAACGAAGCTGACAAAGGACTCTTCTGGCTTTATTGTCACTATCTTGGCCCCTATCCACTTTTTTGGAGTGGTGTGATGCAGCAAGGAAAGCCTCATCAATCTTGGGAGCGATGGTTGAAGCGCTCGAAAGATCAAGAGTTGCAAGCATCATGGAAGAAAGTGAAACAAGAAGTTTTTGACTGCAACCTGTAATCTGCAGCATGATGTTTACAACAATTCCCTTTTTTTTCTTCTTAGTGATTGTGCTAGCAAGTTATTGGATCTTGCCTTCTGATCGCTGGCGTCATCCATTTTTGCTTTTTGCGAACTTCTTTTTTTATGGTTGGTGGGATTGGAGATTTACAGCTCTCTTAGCAACTATCATTTTTATTTCCTACTTTGCAGGGAGGCTGATTGAAAACGGAAGATCATCTTGCCGTCAATATGTTCTGATAGCAGCATGCATGCTTCTTCTTGCGGTGCTTGGTTACTTTAAGTACGCCAACTTTTTTTTAGGATCTTTGAAAAATCTCATCGAGCAAACGGGAGGACACATCGCTTGGAGTACCTTTAAAATCATCCTTCCAGCTGGTATTAGCTTTTATATTTTTCAAGCTATTAGTTATATTGTGACCATCTATCGTGGAAAATTAATGGCGGAACAATCGATTGTTAAATTGGGAGTTTATCTCTCTTTTTTTCCACATTTGGTAGCAGGACCTATTATTCATGCACCAACATTTTTACCCCAATTAGCTAACCAACGACTCTTTGAGGCTGCTTTATTTATAGAAGGAGCTCGCAAGTTTGTCCTTGGATTTCTTTATAAGGCTGTTTTTGCTGATCACCTTGCAGCTGTTGTGAATCCTATTTTTGCAACTCCTTCGATGGAGACCCCTCTCACGTTATTGGGAGGTTGTTTGGGCTTTTATGGACAGATCTATTTTGATTTTGCTGGCTATTCGCTCATGGCAATTGGTGTTGCAAATTTATTAGGATACACGTTGCCTGATAATTTTAATTTTCCTTACCGTGCCTCTTCGCTGATTGATTTTTGGCATCGTTGGCATATTTCGCTTTCAACATGGCTTCGTGACTATCTCTATATTCCACTCGGAGGAAATCGATGCTCGGTGTCTCGAAATTATTTCAATATCATTGTAACAATGCTACTTGGTGGCCTCTGGCATGGTGCAAATTGGAATTTTTTATTATGGGGAGGGGTGCATGGTTTAGCTTTATGTGTTAATCATTTGTGGCGTCGTTTGACGGATGGAAAAATCATTCTTCCAAAAAGTTTTTGTTGGATTTTAACACAAGCGGTTGTTTTTTTCTGCTGGATTCCTTTTCGAGCAGCCACATTGCAAGATACGTTGCTGATTTTTCAACAAGTCTGGAAAAGCTTTCTGCAACTGGGGCATCTGCTTGAAGATCATTTTTTTCTCTCTCCCGCAACAAGCTCTTTTCCATGGTTATTAGTTATTTTGCCGCTCTTTTTTGATATGGCCTTCAATGGTAGTCGGCGACTTCGAGAGCGCTACAGCATTCATTCAACGATGATGTTTTATGCGATTATTCTTGTGGCTCTTCTCGTTGGATTGCTCTTTATGCCGAGTGGAACGGTCAATTTTATCTATTTTCAGTTTTAAGTATAAACCTATTTCAATGCTCATTCTTATTCCCATTATTGCTATGCTGGCACTGGAATTTGTCATTCCTGGAAAAAAGAAAGTTTGTACCCGAACTTTCTTTTTGATGTTAGGGGGAGTGCTGATTCTTTTCTTTCTCCTACGTTCTTTTTTGCCAGCCTCCTTAGTCGATCCTGAAGGAGAGGCTGTGGTGAGAGTAGAGTCGCAGATTGATCATTTGCTGAAACGAAAAGGATGGCAAAAACATCCAGTCATCATTTTAGTAGGAAGCAGCGCGACGCAATATGGAGTGAATGGACGAGCTCTTGAACAACTTCTTGTTCAAGCTGGCTTGCCTGTAACGGTATTGCAGTTTTCACTTTCTGGCGCTAATCACTTCGAGCGACTTTTTATGTTGCGACTTTTTTTAGAAGAGATAGGAGCAGAGCATCGAGAAGAGCTTAAAAAGGCTCCGACACTATTATTATGTGAAGTTTTTGATGCTTACGATCAATCGCCTCTCTATCTTTTTAAAAAAGAGGCTTATACACGGCGCGCGATGACCTGGTTTGAGCCTGCGCAAGCCTGGGCTGCTTGGAATGCCTGGAGAGCTAGTGGAAGAGATAAGGATATTTCATACTGGACGCTTTGGGAGCACTTTCTCTTAAATCGTTTTGCTGTCGGAAGCTTTTCTACTCTTGAAGTGCCTCGATATAATAAAAAAATAGAACCTTTCTTTCCACTTACTGGAACAAAAAAAACATTTCAATATCATCAAGCAGAAGCAACATTTCGAGAAGCAAAACCGTCTTCGCACTTGCATGAGCTCTATCCAGGATGGAAAAATTACTATCAAACACTTTTCCAAGAAATGGGAGGAGTTGTTACTTCCCTTGGTTTCTATGCCCTTCCGACATTGGAACCGCAACGACGTGCTTATCAAGATGCTTTTGCAGCTTCTTTGCCTTATCACACAACAATGCTTGGGCCAGCTTCTGCCGAAGTCATGAATACACTGCTTCAGGAAAAAAATTGGTTTGATGGTGTTCACCCACAAGGTCAGGGTGCGGTGCTAGTGACTTGCTGGCTTGCTGAGGAAATTCTTGAAAAATGGAAACTCTTATTTGAGACTCAATGGAAACTTTCGAGTTAACCCGGATCTTTCATCCCTCTCTACTGCGAAAGCCGGGAACGCCGATGGCTGCTGCGTTAGACTTGAATTTTGATCAGGACAGTATGGACTCATACAGCCCTGATAACATACATGCGTCCGGGCGGACGCTGGATGGACTGCCGGCAGCCCCGAAAAGGGATGAACCTCGCGGGCGCGAGCGAATTCCAATCCTGCCTCTGCCTTGCCCATCAGCCTTCGCGGTCATCTCGTCACGAGAGTGATGAAATATCCGAGTTAAACTATATTTTTGTATGATCCCATGTCTTAATCACATCACGCTTGCCGTCACCGATCTGGAAAAGTCATTTTCTTTTTATCGAGATCTTCTAGGCTTCAATCCTGTCGTAAAATGGGATCGTGGAGCTTATTTTTTGGTTGGAGATTATGTAGAAAAAATATCTAATTCTGAATTATGGTTTTGTCTCAACGTTGATGAAAAGCGGCAACCGAATAATTGCTATACTCATTATGCTTTTACTGTTTTAAAAAAGGATTTCAATGTGATGAGAAAAAAACTCTTAGATGCCGAAGTTATTTCTTTTCAAGAGAACACTTCTCCAGGAGACTCTTTTTATTTTTTGGATCCTGATGGGCACAAGTTAGAGCTTCATGTAGGAAAAATTCAAGATCGGCTTGCCGCTAAGAAAGCGGATTGTGGTTCTTGGAATAACATTCAATGGTTTGTGTGAAATTTTTATGTTAACTTCTTTTCGTGCTTTTTTGCGTCGTAGCCTTGCTCGTCTCGGGCATGCTTTTGGAACAGTGCTCATGTATTTTTGGAAGCGCCCTGCCTTTCAAAATGATCCTTCCATTTCGGTTCACTTGCTTGTTTCTTCGAAAACATGGCATGCAGGAGTTTTAGCAGCCATGAGTTTTGAATTTTTTACTCAGCGGCGCTGGAATCTTTTTTTTCATGAAGACGGATCAGTCGATGAACTTGCTCGGAAAAAAATTGAGCAGGTTTTTCCGGGAGTTCATTTTATTTCGCGAGTTCATTCCGAAGAGGTAATGAAACAACGATTGAAAGACTATCCTAACTGTCAATCCTTACGCCAAGAGCACAATCTCTTTTTAAAATTTTTTGATCTTCCTGCTTTCGCTTCTGGTACAAGAATGATCTTGCTTGATTCCGATGTGATTTTTTTTAAGCAACCAAAGGAAATTTTAACATGGGTTGATTCCAAAAGTCAGGAGTGTTGGTACAACGAAGATACTACAGAAAAATATTGTATTCCTCGTTATGAGCTAGAACCTGCGCTTGGTATCAAATTTTGGCCGAAATTTAATAGTGGACTTATGCTCATGCCGCTAACGGCTATTTCTCTTCCTTTAGCAGAACGACTACTTACCACTTTTAAGGAAACAGCACATCACCCTCAGTTTTTTGAACAGACACTTTATGCTTTGATGGCTTCAGCTTGGAATCAAGGTGGTGCTTTGCCATTAACTTATGAAATTAGTTGGGGGCTTTTCCGAAGGCCTGACAGTATCTGTCGTCATTATGTTGGTGCTTTTAAGCACGACCTTCTCTACATTGAGGGGGTAATGATGTTGGTGTTGAAAAAAATATTCGCAAAAAGTAATGACTCATGATCATCAATATCCGGGCTAAAAGTTGAAAATTCGAGGCTTCGCTAAAAAAAATTACTTTTGCGTGTAGAGAAATAATAACTTAAACTTCAACTTTTAACTTAAACTTCTTCATGGCTTATCTCAGACATTCTCTTCTTCCTTCTTTTTATCCAGAGTTTTGGTTGAAAACAGCATTACACCTTCTGACTCCTGGTGGCTATGGATATATTAGAAAACTTCGCCAACAACAAGATGCAGCTTATCAGCATGAGCGTGATAAGCATGAAGTGCGCTTGAAACATCATGGTGAAGGGGGATGGAAAGTAGAAAAAGAGGGTGATGTACTGAAGCGCGACTACGCTAATTACGAGGAATATCTAACTCATCAAAAGCAAAAGCTCGAAGAAATGCTGAAGATGAAAGGTGGTTTTAGCAACTGGGATATTTGTGAATTTCGGTTAAAATTTTACCAACGTTTTAAGCATCTTGTTCCCCTCTTAAGCCCGCAAGCAGTGATCCTCTGTTGTGGTGCTCGTCAAGGGACAGAGGTTGAAGTGCTACACGATCTGGGTTTTAAGAATGCTTATGGTATCGATTTGAATCCTGGTCCAGACAATAAGGTGGTTCGTGTGGGAGATTTTATGAAACTTCAGGAAGCAACTGATTCTATTGATTTACTCTATACTAATTGCGTTGATCATTCTTTTGATCTTGAGGAGATGATGAAAGAGCATGCTCGGGTGTTAAAACCAGATGGATTTTTGCTCTATGATATGGGAACTAATATGGAAGAGGGAAGCGGTGGTCCTTTTGAAGCTGTTTCTTGGGATCGCACTGAAAATCTTGTGATTCGTTTATTAGAGCGATTTCAAAAATTAATTCGTGCTGAACGCGATGATGCCTTCGGTGGAGCATGGCTCTGGGTCTTGCTGCAGGGGAAGAATATAAAAGACTAAAAGAGGAAGGCTTAAACCTACAAACGGGAATGAAAATAAAAAATTTTACGCAATAGTATCTGTTCTAAAGTCGAGCCGTTCTAATGCCTCACTAACCGTGCAGGTTAGCAGCGGCCTTACAACAACCAGTTTTAAATCAGACTCCTTACGCAAACTTTCTCATTTTCATTCCCGTTTTTAGGTTAAAACCTGATTAGAAGATCATTGAAAGTTGGTTTCGCTATTTCAATATTTCTTCATTTTTAACTAAATTGGCTTTATGAAAAACCTTTAGCCCTTAGCCCTCAGCTCTCAGCCTTTTTCAAAGTTTTGAAAAAAATCATTGGTATTTTCCTCGTTCAAAATGAAGAGCGCTTTATAGAACAAGCCGTTCTTAATGTTCTTGATTTTTGTGATCATCTAATATTAGTCGATCATCAATCGTTAGATCAGACGCTTCCTATCCTGCAGCGTCTTGGAGATCTCTATCCCGAAAAAATTTCACTTCACCAAATTCAAAACTCCAAAGAATCGCATCAATTGCTTCAACCTTTTGTTGGGACTGATACTTGGGTTTTTGGAATCGATGGAGATGAACTCTACGATCCAAAAGGACTCATCAGTTTTCGTTATAGAATTTTATCAGGGGAGTTTAATGAAGAGTGGATGGTTCTTGGTAATGTGCTACATGTTGATGCCCTCTTTGAAAATTCTACTGCAGAGGCGCATTCTGCCGTTGCTCCGATACTCGCATCATCGAATGTTAACGATACACTCAGTCGCTGTATGAAGGAGGCTCAAGGCACTGCACCATCAACAGCGAATCTTGAAAGAGGTTTACGGAATCAGCAATTTCATTTTGCAAGCGGTTATTTTTCACCACCGAGTCGAAGCATTACAAAACTTTATAATTTTGCTGCCATTACCGCATGGAACGGAAAAACAGTGGAGCGATTGCATGGGGGAGACCCGCAGTTTCGCACTGGTTTTCATGAACAAAAAAAGAGATTGCTGCAATACGAATATTCTTGGGAGAAATCTCCTTTGCGATGTTTGCATCTCTGTTTTCTGAAGCGAAGCAGTGTGGAACTTGCAGAACAACGTCAGAATATTATGGAAATAAATGCTGGTCGGCGGATGGGTTTTTTTAAAAGAATAGCGAGAGCTCTTTTTCGCTTACCAGAGCCGGCCTCATGGAAAGAACAACATTATCAACGAGGAGAGCGTTATGTTATCGATGCGACACCTTTTTTTTAAAAATCTCTATGCATGCTCTACTGCTGCTACGAAATCCTGCGTCGCGCCGTTGCTCGACTCGTCAAGTATTTCCATATACACTCCTCGTCTGTGCGCTGTTGCTTCTTGTCTTTCATCAGCTGCAGCGACCATAAATAGAGGTTTTAAAACGATGAAATTTTTTTCAGGAGATTTTGTTAAGCCGCCTACAGTAGCCATCAATCTTCTTCCGCGTCAAGGTTCATGGGGCGGAGCTAATCAATGGACAACACAACTCAGTCGTTGGCTCTCTTATCATGGATGGATGGTTTACTATGATTTATCGGTTATTCCCGATGTCATTGTGATGACACATACAGGATTTTCAACGGAAAATAGTTTTGAAGCAAAAGACGTTGCTGCCTTGAAAAAGAAACATCCTCATGTTCGATGCCTTCATCGCATTAACGACAATGATATTCGAAAAAACTCTTCTGGGAGGGATGATTTTTTAGCTGAAAGCAATCGTGTTGCTGATCATACTGTTTTTGTTTCTAAATGGCTTCGAGATCACCATGCAACAAGATGGTTTGACCTTTCTAGGCCTCATTCTGTGATCACACCTGGTGCAGATTTGCGTTTCTTCCATCCCATTGGAACGGCTCTTCCGACTTTAGGAGAACCTTTGCGATTGGTTACTCACCATTGGTCCGATAATTGGAATAAAGGGTTTGATGTTTATCAGCAGATCGATGAGTGGATTGCAGCTCAGCAAGAGAAAAAATTTGAACTTTGGGTTATTGGACGTTGGCCTCAAGAACTCAAGTGGAAAAGTGCGCGCACTTTTCCATCCGTAACGGGAGCAAAACTTGGAGCATTGCTTCGTCAATGTCACGGCTATGTGAGTGCTTCACGTTATGAACCAGGAGCCATGCATGTTGCTGAAGGATTACAGTGTGGTTTGCCACTCCTCTATCATCGTGATACCGGAGGTACAGTGGAACAGGGTCTTCGCTATGGCATGGAAATTGGAAATGATCTTGGTGATACCTTAAACTGTTTTTCAGAACAACTTCCTCACCTTCGTGCTAAACTGCTTGTCGATCCTCCTTCAGGAAGTAAAATGGCTTTAGAATATTTGCAATTGTTGCAAAGAATGATGGTTTTATAAAAATCATGAGCAATATTTTTAAAAAGCTGAACGTTCACTTTATGTCCGGAGATGGCATGGGATGGGCTTTGGATGAGGATCAACGGCAAATGCGTCTAGCATTAAAAGGAGTTGTAAGAGAATCCTCTTTGGCACAAGCAGAGATCATTCATACTCCTTTTTGGCAGGGCTTAAGTGGTGTCGCTCCTGAAATTTTAAAGCGATGCTTTGTGATTGCTCATGCAGACAATCCTCCTTTTTTTTATCTCAAGCAACCTGATTTTTCATGGGGACAGCAAGTCGTTGACCTTTGGATTGCTCGCTCTCAAGAAGCTCTGGAACAATTTCGCGCTTTAAAGTTACCTGTAGAATATATTCCTTACACCATTGATCCCAATCTCTTTTTTCCCATCAATAATAAAAAAGAATTACGGAAACAATTTAATATTCCTGAAAGCGCTTATGTAATCGCTAATTTTCATCGTGATTCCGAGGGGGGGAATCTCGATACACCCAAAACTCAAAAAGCACCTGAGTTCTTTTTGGCTATTTTAAAAGAATTACGGCAGCGTGGCTCTTCTTTTCATGTTTTGCTTGCAGGACCACGTCGGCACTGGCTTCGAGGAGTTCTTGAAAAGGAAAAAATTTCTTTTACCTTTGTTGGTAAACCAGGAGTGATAGGAGATGATTTCGGAATCAATATTTTAAAACGGACAAAACTCAATGAACTGATTAATGCTGCTGATCTCTATCTGATTCCGTCACGTTGGGAAGGAGGCCCCCAATCTGTTATGGAGGCCGCTGCATGTTGTTGTAAAATATTGAGTACCCCACTCGGAGTGGCCAAGGATATTTTAGAATCTGCCTCGCTCTATCGATCTGTAGAAGAGGCCGTGGATCAAATCATCAAAGACCAAGAATGTAATGTTCTTCAATCAACCGTACAACCTCAATGGGAAAGATGGCACCGCTCGCATACTACAGTAACCTTAGAAGAAGGTTTAAGAAATCTTTACAAGCGACTTCCAGAGCGACTGTCTTATCCTGAAGAGAAGAAGGGGGCAGTGGGTTCTTATTGGTACCAATCGCTTCATATCTTGCGGCGTTGGTTTCGTAGGGTTGGAGTAAAATCTAAGATTTCTTCTGTCGGGTGGAATCATGAAATTGGAAAAGATAGCGACCTTGATAATATTCTTTTAAGCGTGAGTACAACATTGCGTGATGAAAAAATTCAACAACATCCAGCACAAGGAACTGGGTTAGAAATTATTGGTTGGCCTTGCGAAAAATTGCCTCCTGCAAAAAAAGGAGTCCGACGTTTACAATGGATTGTTCCTCAAATGAGTAAGGAGCATTTTCTTCCAGAGGCGTTGCTGATTGCACCTTCGGTCCAAGACGTCTTAAACCTTCGTGCTGCAGGTTGTTTTCAACCCGTAGAGGATTAGCCTTGGCCAGTTGCTTCTGTAAAATCTTTTTCTCAAGAACCATTGGTTGTTGCCCAAAAAGATC
>CAYYAN010000012.1:0-15152 GCA_964469825.1 uncultured Chthoniobacter sp.
CAAGAAATTCTCTGGATCAGCTTTTGAAATCGAAATGGGTGGCAAACTAAATCAAAGAAAAGTTCTTCACCATGGCACCACATTAATAAACACAGATCTATAGGCAATATAAAAGTATTTAAATCCAAATGTTTTAAAAATGCAGTCTAAAGGAATTGATTCTATAAAATAAAGAGTTATAAATCTAATAGACTTAAATCCTGAAATTAACTCATAAAAAGTAATTGAGGAAATAATAAAAAGTTTTCAAGAATATTTTCAGGATAGAACTAACAATGAGATTATTGAGATAGACTAATAATACATAAGTAATTAAGAACAAGTTCAATAATACATAAATTAATTGAAAAGTAAAGAATGGCTTTTTGAAGAAACTCCATAATTCAACATTACCTTTGAACATAAATTCTAGTGGGGTCTTGTTGAGATTAATCTCCAAGTTAAGCAAGGAGTCATTAAGGAGGTTAAAATATATTCTGACATATTATATCCAGATATTGTTGATTAAATACATAATTATTTCAAAATAACAAAATGCTTATACTCTTATGATGAGTTTATGATAGCTAGTAACAAAATATAAAGTGTGTTTAATGATTAGGTAGACAAATAACAAATTATTAGAGAGTTTTTCCATCTTTTTGGAAAAAAAATAACAGCTATTACTTCCAATGATCATGCTTTTACGGCTCTGTTAGAAGATGGAACGCTTCAAGTATGGGGTGAAGGAGCTTCAAGTGTTTTGCCTTCTTTGCCAGAGGGAAGAGCGACCTTAGGGCTGGCCTCTCCTTTTTTAAGTCCAACGCTTTATCTCAATGATGCTCTTTCTGGGATTGCTATAGTTAATAATACTACGACTACCCAAGGTGAATGGCAATATGCGGAAGCTTGGAGTAAGGAATGGAAAACCATTCCTCCCGTCGAATCACCTGCTGAGGCCTTTACACTTGATGCAACAACGCGCATTCGGTTTTTACCTTGTCCTGGCTTTTCAGGAGCACCGCCTCAACTCATTGTCAAACTCCTCGATGTCACAATTGGAGTCAATGATGGAAACGTAATGGATGTGAGTCCTCTCAATCTTCAAGCCCCTTACAGTGCAACAGAGATCCCAGTAACAACAAGTATTACCAAATCTTTTTGGGAATCGATAATCGGAAAGTCATGAAAGATGTTGTTTTCAGAAGATGATAAACTATCACTCTTGCAGAGTGACGATGAATGAAGTAAGCTAACCCTCCCAAAAAAATTGTTATGAGTACCGCTTTTTTAGCACGTTGGAGTGAAGAACTTCTTGATGAAAATTATGAGAAATGGAAAAAAGATCCAGCCTCAGTAGGAGTTGATTGGATCTCTTTTTTTGAAGGATTTGAATTAGGATTTGCACGCTATAGCAAGCGTGCTGCAAATGGTCATGTGACTGCAAGCGGAGCTTCTTCGGTCTTTCAAGCGAAGGTAGAAAACTTGATCCATGCCTACCGGACATTGGGCCATCGCATGGCACATCTTAATCCACTTGCCGTTCAAGCCCCAACAGAGCCTCTTCTTGAGATCTCTGCGTTAGGTTTTTCCAAAGAAGATTTGGGGACAATTGTTTCCTCACCCTCCTTTCGCAATGGTGTGGAGCTTCCTCTAGAAATATTAATTCAAGAACTTCGTGCAATTTATTCAGGTAAAGCAACGGTTGAATACATGCACATTCAAAATCCTATTATTCGTGATTGGATTAAAGAACGTGTCGAGCAAGCTGCTCCAGCAACCGAAGAGACAAGCCATTATCGCATTTTAAGAACACTTCACAAAGCAGAGCTTTTTGAAAATTTTCTGCATACGACCTATGTTGGGAGCAAGCGATTTTCAATTGAGGGAGGTGAGTCGCTCATGGTGGCGCTTTCTGAAATTCGGAGACGCTGTGCTAAACATCACGTGAAAGAAATCATTTTGGGAATGGCTCACCGTGGACGTCTCAACGTCTTGGCAAATTTTTTAAAAAAGCCATTTGCTGTGATTTTCAATGAATTTTCTGAAAAATATGCGCCCGATATTGGTGACGCAAGTGGCGATGTAAAATACCACCTCGGTTATCATACGAAGCGCGGTGAAGAATCGGAATATCCGATTGATGTTTATCTAGCTGCTAATCCAAGTCATCTGGAGGCTGTCGATCCTGTTGTAATGGGGAAGGCACGAGCACATCAACGTATTTTAGGAGATACTGAGCAACGTCATGCTGTGTTGCCTATTTTAGTTCATGGTGACGCTGCCTTGATTGGACAAGGAATCGTGGCCGAGTGCCTCAACCTTTCAAAACTCGCCGGTTATCGTGTTGGAGGAACCGTGCACTTGGTGGTCAATAATCAGATTGGATTTACAACACTCCCTGCAGACTCACGTTCGACGCAGCATTGTACTGACATTGCTAAATTTATTGAGGCTCCAATTTTTCATGTCAATGGAGATGATCCGATTGCCGTTGCACGTGCAGCGAGACTAGCGCTTGAGTTTCGCCAGGAGTTTGCTCAAGATGTCTTTGTCGATATCGTCTGCTATCGCCGTTATGGACACAACGAAGGGGATGAACCATTGTTCACCCAACCTGATCTGTACAAGGTGATCAAGAGCCACCCTCGTGTAAGTGAGGTTTTTGTTAAACAAATGTTGCCGCTTGGAATGCTCACAGAAGAAGAAGTTACTGAGAGCAAGGCTAGGACCTTGAAACATCTTGAAAAAGCACTAGAAGAGATGAAAAAAGGATTAGCAGCTTCCGGATATGATAAAAATTCAACCTATGTCGGTTCTACAGCGGTCTTTCAACCTCCTTATTCCTTTGAAGAAGTCCCGACAGCGATTACGGCGACAACATTGAAGGCCGTAGTACAAGGCCTAACAACGATTCCAGAGGGATTTCGGATTTTACCGAAGATTAAAAAAACAGTGATTGAACGGCGTCAAGAAATTTTCAAAAATAAAAAATCTTATGATTGGGCTTTTGGTGAGGCTCTAGCTTTTGGATCACTCTTGTTGGAGGGAACGCCAGTGCGACTCTCGGGACAAGATAGTCGACGGGGAACATTTAGTCATCGTCACTCTGTTTTTTATGATGAGGTCACGCGCGAACGTTTTATTCCACTGGATCATTTGGCTCCAGAGCAAGCAAAATTCTGTGTTTACAACAGCCCTCTTTCAGAGGCCTCTGTACTTGGATTTGATTATGGCTATTCGCTAGATTATCCTCAGATGCTTTGTCTTTGGGAGGCACAATTTGGAGATTTTGCCAACGGAGCCCAAGTGATGATTGATCAGTTTATTGCTGCATCAGAAACAAAGTGGCTTTGCCCAACTTCCTTAGTCATGCTCTTGCCGCATGGTTACGAGGGGCAAGGTCCGGAACATTCGAGTGCCCGTTTAGAACGTTACTTGCAGCTCTGTGCTGATAACAACATGCAAGTCTGTTATCCAACGACACCAGCTCAATATTTTCATCTCTTGCGTCGCCAGATGAAACGGAAATTTAGAAAACCGCTGGTTGTCATGACCCCGAAAAGTCTATTGCGTTCTGAAGCTGCTGTCTCTCAAGAAGAAGATTTTACAACAGGAACATTTCAAGAAATTCTTGAAGGACCACTTTCTGCTGATGCAAAAACAGTAGATCGTGTGATTCTTTGTAGCGGTAAAGTTTATTACGATCTACTAGCTTATCGCAATGAGCACCAAAAAAATAGCGTAGCTATTATTCGTCTGGAGCAGCTCTATCCTCTCCATGAAGAAAAATTAAAATTATTAGTTCATCAATATCCTTCACAGGCTCGTCTTATCTGGTGCCAAGAAGAACCAGAAAACATGGGCGCTTATATGTTCATTGAGCCGCAGCTGCGGAAAATTTTTGGACGTGAGATTCAGTATGCTGGCCGTGAAGCTGATGCCAGCACCGCTGCAGGAGCTCTTTCTGTTCATCGTATTGAGCAGGCTGCGCTTGTCGCAGTGGCGTTTGGGAAGAATTAGATGGCTTCTTTTATGTTTTAAATCTTATGAGTACTCAAATCAAAGTTCCTGCTGTTGGAGAGTCAATCACTTCCGGAGTGATTTCTACCTGGCATAAAAAAAATAACGATCAAGTTGCTATTGGTGATCTGCTTTTCACATTGGAAACCGACAAAGTTTCTACAGAAATTACGGCGACTGAGGCTGGAATTTTAAAAACCTTAGTTGATGAAGGGACAGAAGTCAAAATTGGCGCCGTTGTTGCTGAGATTACAGCGGCTTCGCCAGAATTGAAGTTGAAAGATGAAGTTGAAGTAAAAAAAAGTGTTCCTCAAAAACCAACTGTTGAAACAAAAGAAGTAGTAGCAAAAGCAGTCGCACAGGAAAAAGATAGACTGGTTTCAAAACTCGCTGATGGCGATGAAGCGCAAGGAGTCGACAGCGCACAGCGACTGAGTCTACATGAGGTACTCGATGGCGTGAGCACCGGCGCGACGCAGCCCTTCGCGCCAGCAGTAGAGGTTGGTAAGCAGTCTAGGAAAAAGTTAACACCATTGCGCCGCAAAATCGCAGCACAGCTTGTCTCGGCTCAACAAACTGCAGCAATCCTTACCACGTTCAATGAATGTGATATGTCAGCTGTGATGAAATTGCGTAAAGATGTTCAAGAAAAATTTCAAGCCAAGCATGGCATTAAATTAGGTTTCATGTCCTTTTTTATCAAGGCTGCTGTCGAGGCTTTACAGAGTGTTCCCGGCGTCAACACCCAATTGGAAGGGGATGAGCTCATTCAAAATCATTACTATGATATTGGTGTTGCTGTTGGGACCGAGAAAGGTTTGGTGGTTCCTGTTGTCCGTGACTGTGAAAAGCAATCACTTGCAGAATTAGAAAGACAACTTCTTGGTTATGCAACCAAAGCCCGCGAAGGAAAAATTGCTCTCGCTGATCTTCAGGGCGGCGTCTTTACTATTTCTAATGGTGGTGTCTATGGATCGCTCTTGAGTACGCCAATCCTCAATCCTCCTCAGAGCGGAATTCTTGGCATGCACAAAATTCAAGAACGTCCTGTCGTTATTGATGGAAAAATTGAAATTCGTCCAATGATGTACTTAGCTCTTAGTTATGATCATCGTGTGATTGATGGACAACAAGCAGTGACCTTTCTTATTAAAATTAAAGAGGTCATTGAAAATCCAATGAGATTATTGTTGGTCTAAGGTTTCTGCTCAAAACGATGAAATATGCGCTTTGAGCAGTTTTTTTTGACAAAGTAACTGCTCAAGATTCCACGAGGCTTTGCAGCAGTCGCTGTGCTATTTCATTTCAGTGGCGTTTCTTCAGCAGTAGAAACCAATTCCTCTTTTTTTAGAGTCATTGACATTGCTGATTTGCTAGAAGATAATCAAGAGAAATAGCTTGAGCATTCTCCCTTCTGAACAATGAAAAATTTTCTTTTCCTTCTTTTTCCTTTCTATTTTTTATTAACTAATGTTTTGATTGTTGCTGCCCCTATGTATCATGGGTTGCTTGAACAAAAAAATATCCCTTCAGAAGGCGTTCCAGAAGACCTCAAAGGCAAAACCACAAAAGAGATAACGGCTCTTCATCGAAGGCAGGAAGAAATCCAAGAATGCAATACAGAAGACTTCAATTCTACCACGCCAGCTTCCCTTGAACTTCATGATCTTTCTCTCAAAGAAGAAGGAAATCATGAAGGTCCAAATGTTCTTGCTGCTGTCAACAGTGCAGAATTTTTTGGAAAATCTATTTCTCCTGCCAATCAGGAAAATAGATTGCAAATAACTCTTCCCAGCGCTCCATCTGTTCTTCCCGAATCAGCATTGAAGAATGCTACTATCTCTCTCTTAAAAGCTCCTTCCATACTTTCAGCTTTTGACCCAAAAAACTTACAGGATAGAATAGAAGATCTTAAAAAAAAGATAAAAAAATCGCAAAAAGAGTATGATGCTCTTGAGAGTGATTTTAGTAAAATCATAAAAACAAAAGAAGATCCTTTGGTGACTGAGAAGGAGAAGTTTTGGAACAATCAAAGCGGTTTTTACAATCTAAATCCATCTCAGAGAAGCGACGCAGTGATGAAGTGGACGCTAATCACGCGGAATCAACGAGCAGCAAAGATTAGAGTAGAAAAAGAAAAGTTAAAGGAAGACGAACCTAGCTTACAAATCGTAGCCGTACCCGCATTTTATACACAGTTTGAACAAAACAACGCTCAGAACAAACTCAATAAGATTATTAACATTGAAAACAAGCTAAAAAATGTTCATCAAGAATACAAACCTCTGCAAACAAGCATGGCTTGCTTAAATAATGAGCTTGACTTCTTTCAGAAATCAATAAAGGCATACGAAGAAGCAAAACAAGCTTTAAGCTCTTTAACTGCATCTCCAGAAAAGGTGAGTCTGGAGTTAAATGATCTTTTATCAAAAAAAATTCAAGCTCATTACAACATAGCTCAAGACTCCGAAAAGGCAGCAGGATTAGACTTGAAGAGCGATCGCTTTAAAGACTTAGAAAAAAAGATTGACTGTCAAAGTGAAATGCTCTTCTGCCTTAACCACGAAATAAAGTGGCTTAAGCCTGAAGGTGTTTTTCATCTTGAAGCTAAAGCAATTCAATCTTTATGGAGAGAAGCTAGAAAGAAATGTGAATATTTAATAGCTGCAATGGAAGGGGATTATTTTTCAACAGAACAAGGTCAAAAAGAACTTGAAAAACAACGCAACCAAATAGCATCTCTGAAAAATACAGCTATCTTGAAGGCTCGTGCAGCTGGATTGGATCAAAATATAAATATTATTAAGGCGAATAGAATTGCTTTTTCTGAACAAAGAAAAATGAATTTTGAAATGCTGGGAAAGATGGAGGAACAAAAAGTAGCGTTACAACAAGCTAAAAGAAATATTTCGATTGCATTGAGTCTTGATTATAAATATCTATTTGCTCCTAAGTGCATTAATATCGCAACTCAACTTATTCAGAGAATAAGCCATGCTAATTTTATATTAGAACATCAAGATGAGTTACTCGAAATTGCATCTGTCTTACAAAAAATAGCAAACCTAGAGCACCGAATTAAATCTAAAGGAGGAAATTCAATGGTTTTACGTATAGACAGGTGTGCTCTTGATGAGAAGATAAAACAGCTAGATACTTGGCTAAAAATACCTGAGCTTAATGTAGTTGAATCTCGTACCTGGTCATCGAGTAACCCAACTTTCAGTTATTCTTTCGACCCAGTTCTCGCTAAAGGACAAGAAGAAATTTTTCAACAAATTCCTTTATTAAGAAAGGAACTCACCGCAATTTATGTGAATGCTTTACCAGGTGATCCAAAAATGACCTTGTTTCTTTCATCTTTAGATGTTGTTAACACAGCCTTGTTTTCTTTAGCATCAAGCATCAGAGAGGCTGATAGGCATGAAAACATAAATCAAGCCTCGATGTTGCGTAAAGCTAGTAATGTACTAAGAGAATTCAAAGAGAGTCTCACGCAAACTTTCAATCAATGCGACTATGATGCTTGCAATAATATTTTGAATAGGAAAGAAGACTATTTTGAGATAGCCAATCTTTTTAAAGAAGCTGGAAGAGCTTATTTCTTTGGAGAGAGTGATCAAGCCAAAGAATTAGATGCTGAGGGAATGGAAAAACTTCAAGAGCTCGTAGCCGTTTTGCAGAATGGATAATTTCCATGAACAGCTGCAAGTTTTACTTTTCTCCCATCAAATATTTTTGAGCTTCATCCCGAAAGAAATCAGCATTTATTATAGTGGTTTGTACTTCTCCAAATAAAGCTTCTTTTTCCTCTGAGGGTGCCGAATCTAGCAATTGGCGATTCAGTTTGAGGGCGGTTTGAAGTGCTGCTTTTTCCTTTTGTAATGATTTTAATTGATTAATATTTCCTCTTTTTTCGGCCATAAAAATGGCGTCGTCAACATCGCCATACCTTTTGTAAAGATTCATGAGGTTTTTTTGATAAAACCGATTTGAGTCAGAAAGAAAATCTAAAGGTGGAAGATGATTTTCTATTTGTTGTTCCGCAAACTCCAATAACGATAACCCAATTTGGAATGAGGTAGGATCTTGTTGCTCTATTCCTTGACGGAACAGGCGATCAGCCTCTTCATAGGATAATCTTAAATGAGGTGCCTGAAGCTCGGCAAAAGGTATTGGTGGTTCTACCTTTGATTGCCACGAAGAGAAGTCTATTAGCAAATCGCAAAGGGGTTTAGAATCTGGAGTATAATTTATTTCAGCAGCAGCTTGTTGAGATGTTTTCTGTAAAAGAAGGATCGCTTTTAACTTCGAGGCTTCTGGTTGAATCATTAAGTTCCTCACAGCAACAAGAGACAACTGATTTAACGCATCGATTTTTTTAAGGTCAGCATTTGCTCGCACAAGATCACCTACTTGATTGAGATTATAGGGAGTAGTTTCAGAATAATAAAGAGAGGCGATAGAATGCCAAAAGAGACTTTCTTTAATCGTAGGACTTTCGTAGCACTGAAAATCCTCTTTTAAAGTTTTTCCAACTTCAGAAAAGGCTTTTCCTGTTTGGAAAGAAGCAGGATCATTTTCGCTCAGGGATTTTTGAAGAAAATTGGAGGCTTGCTGGCAGAGTTGATTAATCTGAACTATGCAATAATTAGGATCATTGCGGTAATCTGATAAAGGGATCTCTAATAAGTTGTGAAAATGCTCGATGAGTTGAGGGTTCTGAGTGCTCTGGATGACTGGTAGTGCTAGAGTGTGCAATCGTATCGCCGTGGAAATATTTTTATTTTCTGGGAGTTGAAGGGAGAGGGAAGTATCAACTTGCTGAGCTATTCTCAAAAAAGTAGCACTTGATGTGGGGTCCTGAAGGAGAAGAGCAATAGCAGCTTGATATAACTTTAATTTTATTTGAGGCAGGAAGAGTTCATCATGAGTGCTTCTGGGAAGATAGGATCCCATTTCAAGCAGTGTTTCTTCAAGTATGGCATTTTTAATTGCTTTTGCGCTGAGGAGTTCTTGCGCGTAGTTTTTAAAAAAATTTGCTACTTTTATATTCTGTTCGTGGAGGGGTTGCCCTTCGTTAAACAACTGTAAAGAATTGTGCGAGAAAATACCAAGCAAGAGCAACTCTTGATTATTAGTTTTAATGCCATTGCTGAGGCGTTCGATGGTTTGTTTCAAGAGGAAGTTGATTCTTGCTGTAGAGGTTTCCTCTGCTTGCATAGAAAAATCTTCGTTGCAGCAAGAGAAGCCAATATCTTTTAATTGATGGAATGTTTTTTCATCATTAGCATTCAAAGCATTGATAAGATATTTAAAAGCTGTTGTATCGCATTTGAGAAAGAATTCTATTTTATTTTGAGCAAAAATATCACGGCTTTGTGTGGCTTCTGCTAGTGCTGACTCTTCGTTAAGAATAATATTACATAACTCTATCCCTTTTCTTAGTGTGTCAAAATATTGATCTTGTGTGGAGAGAGCGAAGTCAGCGGTGATTTTTTTCTGCTCGATGAAGTTGAGTGTTCTTTGAAGTTGTTGTGCTTTCTCCTTAGTGGAAAGAAGAGTTGTTGAGGGTAGCTTGCTCTGTACCCCGTGCATCGCTTCTAAGAGCAAGCCCAATTCATAGTGACATTGGGCTTGTACATAAGACTCTCCATATTTTTCAAAAAGAGAAGAAGCTGTATGAAAGTGGGAGATGGCTTGGAGTGCCATATTTGTTTTAGGATCATATTTTGGTTGATGATGTTCATCCCTGACTTTGCGACGTAAAGCTCCCATTTTAGAAAAACAGTCAGCACTCATTCTATTATTGGCTGTATTGACTCGTTGAAAATCACGGATCGACTCTTCTGTTATCGTGATATCTTTTTCTGCTTGCTTGAGTTGGCTTATTATCCCCGGGTTTATCGAATGATACGGGGGCGTTTTTTCTTTCTCTACTGATAAGCCTGCTTTCGCATTTAATAAATTAGCTTTGTAGGCTAAAAGCTCAGCCATGTGAAAAAAGATTGTTTGTTGAAATTCACCAAACTGTTTGCGTAACTCAGGATTGCGAATATCAGCCATGACAAAATAATCAGCAGCTTCCTGGCTTGCTGCTGCAGACTCTTCGTAAAGATTATTAATCATGGAAAGGTTTTGAGGACCACTGCTTGCTATACGAGCAGTAGATCGAAGATATGCTCTTGCAGCATTTTCAAGATAACCATTGCTCTGTTGCTTTAAGGCTCTCTCCAATAAGTCATCTGCTTGGTAGAGTAGTCTGCTAATATTGTGGATGGTTTTCTGATCAAACTTGGAGAAAAATGTTCGACCTGTAATGTCTATTTCTAATTTTTCTTCAAGCTCCTTAATGAGTTTAGCATAAGAAGCTTTATTAGGAGATGTTATGGGACGCTTATCAATTTCTTTAATCTTTATTTTTAGGGCTTTCAGATACGATACAAGATTATCACGTAGCATCTGTGAAGCTTCTAGCGTTGTAGGAGCAGGTTTAGAAACAGATGCTGATGGCAAAGTTGTTTGAGGTTTTTTGATTAATTCTGGTTGTGTCCAGGTTTTTAAATCTGGTAGAGGAGGATTATTGAGAAGGTCTGTAGTAGAAGGCACCGGAGCCTTAGGCTCCATGGGAGCCGTAGGAAAAAGGTCAGACATCTTAAGAGAAGCTTGACGGAGCAATAAAAAAGAAGGCGCAACAAATTGAGGGTTAATGGGAGAAGACTCATTCATCACCGCAGGTTTTAAAATATCGAGGCTAGCTCGAGGTCGCTGTTGCGCTTCTTGTTGATTTGGTATAGCGGCAATATCAGGAGCCGTTGCTTTTTCTTGAAACTCTACTTTTGTAGTAATCGAAGATGATCGTTGATCGTTTTGAAGAGTTACTGGCTGATAGTTTATTGAGTTCGGTGCTTCTGGCCACTGTTTCACTTCTTCAAGAAATTTTGCTAATTGGGGTGCAGAATTTCCAATTGAGTGAACATCTTCTGCTTTAATACCATGTCCCGCTAAAGAACCTCTTGCTTCTTGTTGACTCGAAGTGCCGTTTTCAGCCAAACGTCCATGTTCATTGGTCTGTACAATGCGAGGCTGAATAGCTTCAGGTTTTTTAGCAAGAAGATCCATAGCGAAAAAAAGAGGAAATAGCATGTGAGGGGATAAAAAAACTAATACAAAAATTCAAAAAGCCCAAAAGGAATAAGCTTCCCCGATAGCTACTCTACTTCCACAAAAAGGATTGTGTTAATCCTACAATTTTTCCATCCACAATGAGCAAGGCGCGCCAGGAGGTAACGCGTCCATTTTCCAAATAATCATCGCCAATGATTTTGAAGACAGAAGTGCGAGAGCCCTGCATCTGAGGGTAGTTGATTTCACGTGCAAGAACTTCATTGCCTAGGCCTGCTTGATGATATTCTAAGCGGATCGTGACATCTTGACGAGGACCGTGATTCCACCAATAGAAATTGAGGTAGCTGCCGCGAAGAGCATCTTGTTCCAGCCTTGTCGTGGCAGGCCACATGTAAGAACGTCTCATGAAGCTGACAGCATCAGAACGGCTTGGACGGAACGTTGCAGGATCGTTGAGAAACTGAGTCTCTTTTCGAAACGCAAAGTTGCGATCAATAGCGAGAGGCAGAACATTTGCTTTTTCGAGCTTAATCACGGGAGGCTCAGTCGCGCACGATGTTAATAGGCTGCAGGCTATTAACAGGCTAAAAGCTGAATGTTGAAGGCTGAAGGAACGGAAGAGAGAAAAGAAAAGAAATTTTAATTTATGGATCATAAATTTTATAACTAATACCATATTTAAGAAATCATAATACTCTCTGAATTTTTCTTTTGGTATTGAGCTTTGTTGTCAGACATAGGGCTTCGCTCTTCCGCCTTGCTCAGCACCAAAATTCCTGTGTCATAAAATCTCATTGTTTCTTAAAGATGGTATAAAAATTAAAAAGCTTTCGATTGTCATCAAAAATTTGCCATTCAAAATTCTTTTCCGCAGCCTTCAGTCTTTCGCCTTCAGCCTAATAGCGGCCTTCGCCGCTATCTCGTTCCCATCCCAACATGTTGAACTGTTTGGAAAAGCTTTCCTTCTGTTTTGATAGAAGGAGCAATAATGATTTCCGTTTCTTGAAATTCTCTCATGGTCATTGCTCCTACATTGCCCATACAAGTGGTGATCGCGCCGACGAGGTTTTGACTTCCATCATCGACAACAGCTGGTCCAAAAAGAATTTGCTCCAAAGAACCAGTCGACCCAACATGAATACGAGTGCCGCGAGGCAAATTTGCATGAGGAGTCGCCATGCCCCAATGATATCCTTTACCAGGAGCCTCAAAAGCCTTTGCGAAAGCACTTCCGACCATGACAGCATCGGAACCGCAGGCAAGGGCTTTGCAAACATCGCCGCCTTTGCTCATGCCCCCATCGGTAATGATCGGGACATAGCGAGCAGTCTTTTTAAAATAAGCATCACGTGCGGCAGCGCAGTCAACAGTTGCTGTGACTTGGGGGACGCCTAAACCAAGCACGCCACGTGAGGTGCAAGCTGCGCCTGGTCCAACGCCAATAAGAACACCACTCACGCCACATTCCATAAGCTCCAAGGTAACATCGTAGCCAACAGCATTGCCAACAATGACGGGAATCGGAAGTGCTTTGCAAAACTTGGCAAGGTCGAGTGATTGATATTTGGTTGAGATATGGCGTACCGTGGAAACAGTGCTCTGTACAACGAAAAGATCAGCTCCAGCTGCTGCTGCAATCGGGCCAACATGTTCAGCTCGTTGAGGAATAGAGCTGACGGCAGCCAAGACACCAGCTTCCTTAATGGCTGCAATGCGCTTGGAAATTAAATCATCGCGCACAGGTTGCTGGTACATTTTTTGAAGCAGTGCGGTGACGCTTTCTTTATCAGCACTTAAAACTTCAGCGAGAACTTCATCCGGATTTTCGTAGCGAGTTTGAATGCCATCTAAATTTAGTACAGCTACTCCACCAAGGCGTCCCATGGCAATGGCAAAACGGACATCGACGACGCCATCCATGGCACTTGCCATGATGGGAATAGATAATGTTAGATGGCTTCCATCTTTGCGAGGGATACGAAAAGTGGTATCAACTTCTTCAGGGTTGATTGTAACAGAGCCTGGGACGAGTGCGATCTCATCAAATCCGTAAGTGACGCGAGCCTTACGATTACGTCCAATCCACATACCCATATTAAAGTCCTCCTTGGTTATTGCACTCATTCAAACTGCCACAGGATGGGCATGAAAGAATGGTATTGTTATCAGATTTAGTTAAAGAAGCGCCACAGATGCGACAAAAAAAACGCTGTGAGGCGGCCGTTGAAGAAAGGTGTTTGCGAAGCATTTCATATCCTATCCAAAGGATTAAAATTCCAGCAAGAAAAATTGCAAGGTAGATGAAGACGAACCAAGTGAGCGTGAGGGAAATCATCAGGACAGTGAGTAATGATTAATAGCCAAAAGAGCAAGTAAGAAAACCTTAAAATAAAATATGACTTTTATTTGCTTCCCCAAATGACAAGCAGTGTTCCCCATGTCTCATGATCGGCTTTTGCAAAGCGAAGAGTCATTGACCAATGGCTTGCTGCCTCGTCTGCCATGCTGTTTCCACAAGTTTGCAAGATGATGACATGGCGAGGAATTCCTTCGGCATCGATATTGAGTGTTAATTTTGTGGGAGGAAGAGGAAGTGTAATGTCAGATGGCAAAGTGGGAGTGCCTAAGGGGCCAGCAATCCTTGCTGAGAGAAGTGGTGAAAGTTGAAGGGTTGTGGATTGTTGAGTTGATATATCGGTTGCTGTTAGAGAAACGGTATTGTTTGAACGCGAAGCAGGAAGAGCCGGCTCATTAGTAGGTGGGAGTAAATCAACAAAAAGTTTTTTGTGTTTGCTTGGTAAAGGACGCAGTGGAAGAGAAGATGGTCCAGGCTCATAGATAGACTTAGGAAGAGGAAGGCGTGTTGTTTGAACAGTTTTTAGGGGAGAAAAAATCGAGGGATCATTAGATTCGAGCCAGGAAGCAATTTGCTGTGAGAGTGAAGAATGAGGGAGAAGAAAAAGAACCTGCGCTGGGGTTGGTTTGCTGACATGAGAAGGCTGATACACAATTCTAAAAAGGTAAATCGTCGAAAGATGAAGCAAGGCTGCAAGAACGATGAAAAAAGGAAGAGCGAGCCGTGGAGCTTTTTTTATCGGCCATTCGAAGAGAAGAATTGAGAGAGTCGGATGGTGCGAAGTTGAAGTTTTTTCAAGACGATTTTTCAAAATATTTTTAGATATACCATTCGCGTGTGAGTGCGAGTTTAAGGTTTTTTACGTCGAAATTTTTGTTTCTAGCAGGGCGGAGGATTGCAGCGCTCTGCAAGCGTAGCACAAGATCTGACAACGATGCTAGAAACAAAAAGGGCAAGTAAGAAAACCTTAAAATCAAACGCGAATAGTATAGGATTCATTTTGAAGAAGGTTCTTCACTCGTTGCAAGAATGATAGAAAACCCATTATTAATTCCAATAGTCATCACCTGAACAAGCAGATCATAAGGAGCTTGGCGGTCTGCTTTGATAATTAAACTTCCATGAGTATCATGAGCAGTCAGTTTTTGTTGAAAATCTTCTAACGAGACCTCTTGATTCTCAAAAAAGATCGTGGGGAGAGGGCTTCCTGTGATACTGACAACGTAAGGATCATGATGCGGTACTAATAAGAAAGGAGCTTGAGGAACTTTGACTGCAATTCCAGGTTGAAGCAACAGTGTTCCACCAATCAGCAAAAAGAAAATCAAACAGAGCCCTGTGCTGAGAGCAGGTGCTAGAAAGAAAAAAGAATGACCTGGTTCTTTTGTTCGGCGGAGGCGCATTTAAGTAAAAAGTAAAGGGTAAGTTCGAATGAAGGTTTGTGTTGCAAGAAGTCAATTTAATCGAAGGCAGTCATTTTTCTAAACACGCTTCACGTTTTACTTTTCACGGCTTCCGTTTAGCAAGCAACTGCACGATTTCGATTCCAGCTCGTTCCATGTCGTGAATGAGGTCATTGACGCGGGAGGAGAGATAGGAATAGGCTAAGAAAGCCGGGATAGCCACAGCAAGCCCTGCAGCTGTAGTGAGCAAGCTTTCAAAGACA
>CAYYAN010000013.1:0-14842 GCA_964469825.1 uncultured Chthoniobacter sp.
TTTAGAACAGATACTATTGCGTAAAATTTTTTATTTTCATTCACGTTTTTAGGTTGAAAGCTCTCTTATTAAAACAATCCCCGTTACATTATCCGAAAATATGATATGATAAGGAGGTATTTTTCCCCTCGTCAAAAATCAACCTTTCAACTTTTTTTTACCTTGAACGTCATTGAAACTGTTAAACGCTTTTTAGGAGTCCGTAAAAAAGGCCCTAAAATCAAACTCATCATCAGCTCTGAAAAACTTGAAAAGCGTGTCGCCCTTCTTGAAGATGGCCAACTAGAGGAATATTCCATCGAGCGAGAAACCGACCGCAACATTGTTGCTGGAGTCTTTAAAGGCAAAGTTCGCAATATTGAGCATGGCTTGAAAGCAATGTTTGTCGATATCGGCTACGAAAAAAATGCATTCCTACATTTTTGGGATGCCATGCCAGCAGCGCTTGACAGCGGCATTGAAGCAGTACAACGCTCGAATACTTCTGCTGTTGCTAAGAAAAAAATCACCGCTAAAGATATCCCTTCTATTTATCCTGTTGGCTCTGAAGTGATGGTTCAGGTCACCAAAGGCCCTATCGGCAACAAAGGACCACGCGTTACCACGAACATTTGCTTAGCGGGTCGTTACATGGTTCTCATGCCGTTCAACGATCAATGTGGTATCTCACGCAAAATTGAAGACTCCAAAGAACGTCTGCGTCTGCGTAAAATTCTTACGGATCTCTCCCTTCCAGATGGAATGGGCATCATCATTCGCACTGCAGGAGAAGGACAGAAATCTCGTTTTTTTGTTCGCGATCTTTCCCTTTTGCTCGATCAGTGGAAGCAAATTGAAAAAGGCATGCAGGAAAAACCTGCAGCTAGCACACTCATGTTAGAACCTGACATTATTGCGCGGACAGTACGAGATTTTTTGACAGAGACCGTTGATGAAGTTCAGATCGACGATCTAAAAGAAGTTGAACGAATGCAATCTCTGGTCACTTCGATCTCAAAACGCGCAAAGAAAGCGATTCATTACTACAGTGGCGCCCAACCTATCTTTGATCACTTCGGTGTTCAGGCCCAAATTGATAAAGCTTTTTTACGTCAAGTCTGGCTTCCTTGCGGCGGGTATCTCGTCATTGATGAAACAGAAGCTATGATCACCGTTGATGTGAACACTGGCCGCAACAAAGGGAACAAAGACATGGAAAAAACGTTGCTGCAAACAAACCTCGAAGCCGTTGATGAAATCGTTCGTCAACTTCGTTTGCGCAACATTGGCGGGCTCATTGTTTGCGACTTTATCGACATGAAAAGCCGCCGTGACCAGCAAGCTGTCTATCATCGCATGCGCGATCGCCTTAAGCGGGACAAAGCTCGCACACATGTTCTTCCAATTTCTGCACTTGGCCTCATGGAGATGACTCGCCAGCGCGCTCAAGAAAGCCTTTCCAGCTCTCACTATAGCTCCTGCGCTTATTGCGGCGGCAAGGGAGTAATAAAAAGCGTGATGACCATGAGCGTTGAATTACAACGTGCGTTACACACTCTCATGAAACGTCATCAAGATGAAGTTCATGAATTTAAAGTTACTGTTCATCCTGATTTGTTAGCACGACTTCGCAGCGAAGATGATGAACTCTTAGCTGATATCCAACGCCGCTACTCAAGCCGCTTGACCTTCCGAAGCGATCCTTCGCTCCATATTGAAAAATTCATCATCGCAAATGCGGTCACGAATCAGGAACTTTCAGTGTAGTGGCATCCGTTCATGTAAACGGATAAGTGAAGAGTAAAGGGTGAGGTGAAGAGTATTTTTAAAATAAAAATCACACCTTAAAACGCATTCTT
The DNA here is from genome assembly GCA_964469825.1 of uncultured Chthoniobacter sp. Lineage (GTDB taxonomy): Bacteria > Verrucomicrobiota > Verrucomicrobiia > Chthoniobacterales > UBA6821 > CAIWMF01. The sequence goes on from CAYYAN010000013.1 coordinate 1,839, forward strand.
TCATATGCTTTATTTTTAGAAAAAAACCAGAAGAAATTTTGTTTTCTACACTTCACTCTTTACCCTTTACAAGCGTTCTGAACAGGTACACTTTTTATTTTTCTCTCTCCGTAACATCCAAAACAACATCACTGCATAGCTCAGGAGCGAGATGGGCAGGGCAATGGCAATGGTCCCAACAAGAAGAGGTAGACCAACGTTTATAAAATTATTCCATTGCATAATCTCTGACATTCGAAAATCAGTCCTCACCATTTTTGGAGCAAACGCATGTGGATTACTCAAAATCCAGTGCCCCACTTGAAATTCAAGACGCCAAAGCAGAGGCCACATCCAAAAATAGAGATCATGTAGTGTCACTCCAACAATAGCTGCAACCGTATTCGAACCAGTCAGCCATGCCGCCCCAATAGCAACAAGAGTTTTAAAACCAAATGGTGGAAAAAATCCAAAAAAGATGCCAATTCCCAATCCTCCCGCCATCGCATGCGGGCGATCACGCTGCTCAATAAATCGCATCCAGAGTTCATGAAGATGATTTAGAAAATGTTGAAACATAAGAAAAAAAGTTGTCTGCTGCTTCGCAGCTGTTAAAACGCTTCAACATTTTAACTTTTTTGCTTCTTCAGCAAAAAATCTGGATTCAATGCCTGTAACACTTTCGGCACGAAAAGCCCATCTTTTCGAATCAATTTTCCATCAAACCAAATTTCACCTCCACCGTAATCTTTCCGTTGAATGGCAACCATGTCCCAGTGCACAGCACTCTTATTACCGTTCCCAGCCACTTCATAAGCTTGTCCTGGCGTAAAGTGAAATGATCCAGCAATTTTTTCATCAAAGAGAATGTCGCGCATAGGATGCAAGATCAGAGGGTGAAAACCTAGAGAAAATTCACCGATATACCTTGCTCCAGCATCAGTGCTAAGAATTTTGTTGAGCGCTTCGGTGTTGTTTGCTGTTGCATGAATAATTTTTCCCTCATCAAACTTTAGATGAATGTGATCAAAGGCGATCCCTCGATAAAGCGTCGGGGCATTAAAAGTCACGTAACCTTCTACGGAATTCTTCACAGGACAGGAAAAAACTTCCCCATCTGGAATATTGAATTCTCCACCACAAGCAACAGCCCCAATTTTTTTTATGCTAAATTTGAGGTCCGTCCCTGGGCCTTTAATATGCACGCGATCGGTTTTTTCCATCAACTTTTTGAGCGCCTTCATCCCTGCTCCCATCCGCACATAGTCAAAAGTAGTCACACGAAAGAAAAAATTTTCGAATGCTTCCGTACTCATTTGCGCTTGCTGAGCCATAGCTGAAGTTGGCCAACGAAGGACCACCCAGCGTGTTTTATTAACACGATAATCAATGGCAGGACGTAAGGTTGAGGAGAGGAGCTTCATTGATGTCTCAGGCACATCAGACATTTCTGTAATGTTGTGACTGCCTCGAATCCCAATATAGACCTGCATTTGCTTGATGCGCGCTAGATCAATTGCAAGCAAGATCTTGGCTTGCTCGGAAGTCACTTGCTGTGCTAGTTCTCGTGAAATGCGTCCCGTATGGAGTTGCACAAAAGGAAGCCCTCCTCGACTTCTCACAGCTTTAATTAAGGTAATGACAAATTCTTCAGGAATATCATAGGCATCGATCAGAACGCGCTCCCCTCGACGAACTTTAGTCGAGTATCCTACAAGGGTTTCAGCTAGAGTGCTGTGATAAGGATGGAAAGAATTCATTATTTAGTTTTTTGTTCAGCATCGTGAAGCCTTTTCAAATACTTTTCAGGATCTTTTTCAAAATCTTTTACGCAATCTTTACAACAAAACCGAACTTCTGTTCCTTTATAATTAACAATCACTGGCGGCCCCATCTGCCCGAGCTTATCGCCAGAAACGACACAAATACTCACCGGATAAGCAACAACAGTTGATACCGTTGGCTCTGTAGCATGAATAGCGGCAGTGAGAAAAACAAAAAAGGATAGAAGTCGATTTTTCATAGAATTTCTTTTTAGCCTAAATAGCGATAGAAAAAGTGAAAAGAAAATTTGTATCTGTCTGTAGTTTTCTATAATCTTCAGGCCTCAGTCCTTAGCCCTCTGCTTTTTTTCCTATGCTTCGTCGCCTACCTTCTTCTTGGCTTGTTTTTTTAAGTCTCCTAATTGCCATTATTGGCTGGGGATGGGCTTGGGTAGGAATTCGCTACGCCATTCGTTATTATACACCAGGACAATTAGCATTCGGTCGCTATTTAGTTGCCTCGATGACACTGCTCCCATTTTGGCTTGCACGAGGAGCTCGCTTCCCAAAATGCAAACATTGGTTTTCTTTAATCGTTATGGGAATCACGGGATTTACCATTTACAATTTTTGCATTAACCTTGGCGAACAGACCATTACTGCAGGAACAGCTGCATTGATTGGCGCTTTTCTTCCCATTGGAAACACACTCGGCGCAGCTTTTTTTCTCAACGAAAAACTCTCGCGGCTTCGCACAATTGGCATTCTCATTGCTTTTACTGGCGTTGCCGTGACAAGCCTCGGAGCAAAAGGCCATCTCGAATTTTCTTTTGGCGCCTCTCTTGTTTTTATAGCAGTTATCTCAGCCTCTGTTTATGGGGTTCTCACCAAATATATGGTAAAAAGCTACCCGCCTCTTGAAGTTGTCTCCTGGGCAATGTGGGCTGGCACATTAGGGCTTCTCCCGCTCAGTCATGGCTTGTTCTCTCGGGTGCAAGAAGTTCCCTGGCTAGCCACTTTCAATGTCATCTTACTTGGCATCTTGCCTGGAGCAATCTGTTACGCGCTTTTCACGTTTGCATTATCTCGTGTCGCTGTTGCACGCGCTTCCACCTCAATGTTCTTCATGCCTATTACTTCTATTCTTTTGGGATGGTTACTACTAGGAGAACTTCCTTCTTGGATTGCTATCACAGGCGGCTGCGTAACCATCATTGGGGCGTATATTGTCAATACAAAGAAGTGACAGGAAGGTAGAACTCTTCACTTCCTCTGCAAGATTAACTCATCCTCATCATTATAAAGAATTCGACCACATTGAGGGCAGTTAATCATCTCTTTTTCGGCTCGCGCTGCTAATACCGTTTGCGTCGTCACCTTCATGTGACATCCCATGCAGATATTATTTTCAATGGGAACAATTGGCCTCCCTTCTTTGCTCTTGAAAAGGCGATTATAACGCTCTAAAGCTTCTTCTTCGATTCCTTCGATCAAGCGTAAACGTTGTTGCATCAATTCTTCGCGCCGTTTGGAAAAACTTTCACGCCGTCCATCAAATGTAGAAAGTATTTTTCCAATACGTTTCAGTTCAACATCGTGGGCTGCTTGCGCCGTTTCTAAGTCTTGAGTAAGAGCCTCCATCTCTTCCATCACGCTTAATTGTCGTTCTTCAATTTCTAAAATCACTTTTTGAGCACCTGCAATTTCATGAAGAAATGCTGTATACTCTTCGTTTTTTCGAGTTTCTAATTGTTGCGTTTTATAACGATTTATCTGTTCTTTTTTTGCCAAGATATCGCCATCCAGCTTTTTTAACTCTTTTTCCAACTCACGGCGATGCGCCTGAGCAGCATCCAGCCGCTGAGTTGCTTTAGCAATATCACGGTCACAACTCTCTTTCTCGCGCGGCAACGCTTCTAAAGCGAGTGTGGCATCACGGATTTGCTGATCGCAATGCTGAAGAACAAGGAGTTTTTCAAGTTCTGGTAACATTGGTACAGAAAATAAAAGTAAATCGATTTTAAAATTCGCTAATGCTGATGAAATAAAAGGCGTCTCAGAGCACAGGAGTTGATCGTATCATTAATACGTGAAGCAACGAGTACTAAAGCGACGCTATAGTCGCTGCATTAGTGAAATTTTTTACGATTTATAACGCAACCGTTTCTTATGGCGGTTAAGCTTCATGCGCTTGCGGCGCTTATGCTTTGCGATTTTAGCCTTACGTTTCTTTTTAATGGATCCCATCTGATATTGTCCTGCTAGCGTTAATAAATTTGATAAACTAAGTGAGCGAGTATCATGGAGCGGGTGAAGGGATTCGAACCCTCGACATCAACCTTGGCAAGGTTGCACTCTACCAACTGAGTTACACCCGCACTTGCGAAGTAAAGATACTCATTGGTTCTTGCGTTTCTGTCAATATTATAAAATAGATTACAGATTATCGAAACGAGTTGCTCGCAGCTAAGTCCTGATATTTTTTAACACTCTCTTCAAGAGTAAATGGAACTAACATGTCATCAGTGATAGAAACTGGATTAGCAAGCACACGGTTGATCGCTTTTGCCAATCCTGGTGCTGTTAGTTCAGAGAGCCCTTGTGATAATGGGCCTTGGAGAATTTCAGAAGGTCCATAAGGACAATCAGTACTTACAACCTGTGTACCACTGGCCAAAGCCTCAATTAAAACGCTTGGCAAGCCTTCATAGTCGGAACTTAAGATTAATGCTTCAGCAGCACACATGAAAGAATAGGGATTGCTCACAAATCCAAAAAAAACAATCCGATCTAAAATCCCAAGTTCTTTTGCCTTAGCTCGAATAACAGCTGTTTCCTCATCACTTCCTTCTCCAAGCAGGATCAGCTTTCCAGCATAGCCACTTTGTTGAAAAGCTTCTAATAATCGGTCATGTCTTTTCTGCGCATGAAAGCGCCCGACATGCAACAAGAATTTTTCGTTTTTAAAAGGAATCGGCGCTCTCGCTAGTCTCCGAATTTTTTTTAAATCAAAAGGATTATAAATCGTGACCATCTTAGCAGGGCGCATTCCAATCTCTTTTACATCGTCTTGTAAAGCACAAGAGACAGTGATCAGTCTTTTCCCGCTATAGGTTTTCAAAAGCTGCCGCCGCTTACGCCATCGCTTCCAGCCCCTCTTGTTTTCAAGCTCTCCAACCGTCAGAGCACAATGCAGACACCTCCAAGCATCGTGACATTTTTCAGAGGCAGCAACAATGCGATCTGTTTTAGGAAGATGAGAAACTATAAGATCAAACGCTTTTCCTGAATCAGCTGCTTCCAATGCTTGATCAAGCGCATGGGCACGTCGTTGAATTTCTCTCAGGCGACGAAAAGGACCATGATAGGTGTCTTCTACGAGCAAATAAGAAACTCCCGTTGGAATCGGATAGACACATTCTCTCCTCAAAGAAGCAATTGTTACTTCATCGCCTTGTGCCGCCAGAGCCTCTGCCAGCGTTAAGACGACACGTTCTGCACCACCTCCAGCAAGACCATCAATAATAAAAAGAATTTTTTTGGGATACTTCATGAATCACTTTTGTCCAAAATAGCAGTCTGCAATAGAAATAAGAAAGCTGCTTTTTCTTTGCAGATCTACTTCGGTTGAAGCGTTGAAACGTTTAAGAGGGCAGCAATGTTTATGAATGGAGTAATTCTTCAACGGCTTGAATCACCGGAGCAACAGGAATATTTTTTAAATAGCGTTCCGCTGTCGCCGTATTCACAGCGTCAGGATCAAGCAGACTCCCATAATCACGAGCATCGATTAAACGATAACGTGTCTGCCAAGGATGCCACTCTTTTAATTTGCTAGGACCAAAAAGAGCAACTGTATCTTTTTTCAACGCTGCAGCGATGTGCATAGGAACAGAGTCAACTCCCAGAAAAAGGCGCGATCCTGCAATCAAAGCAGAAAGCTCTCCTAAAGTCAGTTGACCTGCAAGAGAAATAATTTGTGGAGAACTTTTCTTTTTTAAAAGACTTCTTTCCAAACTCGCTTCTGGCGACGAAGTGTCAGGAGCTTCCGAAGCACAGCGGCTGAGTGTATAGGATGACGCAAGCGTCGGAGTGACACCGCAATTCGCACCAGAAGTAGAGTTTCGTAAGAAGTCTAAAATAGCATCAACAAGCGCCATTTCTTCCTTGTTGGGAGATGCCGTGAGGATGATAGGCCACCCTTGATTCGCAAAATGTTGTATGACTTCTGCAAAACGATCCTCTTCCCAACATTTAAAAGCCCATCGCGCAGTAGGGTGCACAACAAGATAAGGCTTTTTAATAGTGTGTTGTTCCAATAAATTTTCGACACATTTCCTATCTTCGTGATGAATTTCTAATCGACAACAAACATCGCTCTTAACAGGATGAAGTCCGAACGGCGCAAGCACTGCTAGATTTTGTTCCACAGTATGATGGGTATCACTCGGGAAAAGCGGCACCAGGTTAGTAAAGCAAGAACGCCAAAAAATATCTTGCCGACGGGGATAGTCAATGCCGATAGACCCTTGCCTCGCAAGAAACTTTGCTATTAAAGCTCCTTGCATCTGATCAGAAAGATGAAGCACCCAATCATAATGTTGCTTCTTCATTTGCAAAAAAACATGGAGGTGACTTGCAATGCTTTTCCACCCTCGCAGCTCACGATTCCAACTCCAAATATGATGCAAATCAGGATTGTTTTTAATCAGTGGCTCAGTCCCCTCGTAGACTAAAAGATCAATTTGAGACATCGGAAATTTTTCCTTTAACACACGTGCTACTGGTGTAGTTAAAAGAACATCACCATGATGTCGTAGTTTAATGAGGAGAATATTCACATGATTAGAATGCACTCAAGTGCTGGAATATTTCAAATCGTTCCCGAATTTCTCCCTCAGTAACTTCTTTCAAGCGATCAACGCTAAAAGCCTCAACGCTAAAGCTTGCCATCACGCTTCCATAGACAACACCTTGACAAAGGTGCTTGAAATCAATTGGAGATTGTTCAGAACCATCTTTTTTTGCTAGATAGCCAGCCAGGCCACCTGCAAAAGCGTCGCCAGCCCCAGTGGGATCATGAATATCTTCCAGAGGATAAGCAGGACAGCTAAAAAATTTTCCTTCTCCAAAAAGTAAGCAGCCATGTTCTCCTTTTTTGATGGCCACGTAAGCAGGTCCCATCTCGCGCAGACGTCGCCCCGCTTTAATAAGGCTTGTCTCTCCCGTGATCTCACGAGCTTCACTATCATTAAGCAAAAGCATGTCGATACGCTTCAAAAGTTCCATTAGACGGGGGCGTGTAAGACTGATCCAAAGATTCATTGTATCGGCAACAACAAAGCGTGGCGCCTCGAGTTGATCCAGCACATGCAGTTGCAAGTCTGGAGCAATATTCCCAAGGAGAACAAATTTTGCTTTGCGATAAGCTTCCGGCAATGTGGGTGTGAAATGCTCAAAAACATTTAAATCTGTCGATCGCGTATCGCGATTGTTCATGTCAAAATGATATTCTCCTGACCAGCGAAAAGTCTTTCCAGAAACAATTTGCAAGCCTGTAAGATCAATATTCCGTTTTTTAAAAAAATCGAGATGCTCTTTTGGAAAATCATTACCAACAATACCGACGAGTTGTGGTATGGTAAAAAAACTGGCGCTGACAGCTGCATAACTAGCAGCCCCGCCGAGAATTTCAGCATGTTCCTCAAAAGGAGTTTTAATAGTATCAAGAGCAATGGAACCTAAGACGAGTAAAGACATAGAAGAAAAAGTAATAGTTAATGAGTAATGGGTAAAGAGTGTTTTTACTGGAAGCTAACATTATCCTAAAAACGGGAATGAAAATGAGAAAGTTTGCGTAAGGAGTCTGATTTAAAACTGGTTGTTGTAAGGCCGCGGCTAACCTGCACGGTTAGTGAGGCATTAGAATGGCTCGATTTTAGAACAGATACTATTACGTAAAATTTTTTATTTTCATTCACGTTTTTAGGATTATTCATTCCTCATTACTTTTTCATAAGTCCTACTATACCGAACAAATGTCGAAAAAGCTGTGGCAACAGCAATCCAAAGACCTGGGAAGCCATCAAGAAAACCGCATCGCAAAAAATAGCCGCGGAAAAATCGCCAGAGAGGACGTGTAAGTGTTTTGGTTAAAGACCACGACTTTCCTGCTATGATTTCTTTTTTTAGAAACTCATCTGCAAAGGGATTAATTTTATCAATATATCGATTCATCGAAGGAAAAGAGTAATGCAGCAACTCTCCTGAAAGCGTAATAACTTTTCCTGAAACTTCTACAAATTCATGAATTGGCTCCTTCCAACGCCCTCGCTCACGCCGAAAAAGTCTGAGCTGAAAATCTGGGTACCAATCTCCATGCCTGATCCATCGCCCGAGAAACCACGTTTTACGCGGAAAACGAGCTCCTGTTACATGCTGATCTTCACCTTGTTCAAAAAAAGCCATCAAACTTTTTTTCAATTCAGAAGAAACTTCTTCATCCGCATCAAGCGCCAGAACCCAGGGTTGAGAGCAAGCATCGAGTGCAACATTTTTTTGATCGCGATAGCCAAGCCATTTTTGCTCGTGAATGATAGCTCCAAAGCTCTTAGCAATTGCAATCGTTCTATCTGTAGATGCAGAGTCAACGACAATAATTTCACGTGCTAGATCTGCAACACTCTGCAAGCAACGACCTAAGTTGCGTTCCTCATTATAGGTGATGATCGCAATAGAGAGAGGAAAATTCATAGAAAATTAATTTTTTTGATCTCTTTCCAACAAAGCCAAGCGAGCCGCCTCCAGTTTTTCTTTTTCTTCATCAGTTAGGCTGCTAAGCCCAGTAGCATTAATCTTGTCAAGAAGTCGATCGACATGAATCATTGCGTTATTTTTTTTAGCCTCTCGTTGAAGCGGGGAGATTGGAAAAGCTTTCGGCTCTTTAAGACTTTCCGCTGGCAGCGATGCGACTAATGTCGATCCTGTAAAACGATGTTCTTCTGCCTGCCTTGCTGGAGGCGGAAGTGTTACTGGTTTGGAGAGTGCAGCCTTGATCACTTTTTCAAGCTCATTGGAAGAAAAAAAGTAGAGCGCCTCTCGATAACCTCTACCTTTCATATAAAAAACAGCTGCTAACGAAAGCAAGAGAAGCTGCCCCATCGCCACCCATTGATGTTCCGCTAATAATTGCAATGCAGAAAGCCCCAGCAAAAGAAGCAGCATCCACCTAGCAGAGATTCCAAAGAAAAGAGAAAGACTTGGCATCATTGTTACAAAAGCAGCAAAGAGCGCCATTCCTGCCATCTGTATTCCCTCCATTTCTACAGGGTATTTAAAAAAATGTGCAACTTGAAACAAGATCCCTTGGAGCAAGATTAAACCTCCATAAAAAAGAGCGAAAGACTTGCTTCCAATCCCAGCTTCGACCAAGCGTCCAAAGTAATAAAGCATCCCTATTTCTAGAGCAAACCAAAGACTAGGAGGATTGATCAAAGAATAGGTTGCCAATCTCCAAAGCTGACCATGTGCCACCGCAGTGGTATTGTAGACAAAGAGTTGAATGACATCTTGACGTCCTGCCGCAAGAAGAAGCGCTACACCAATAGTGGCAGCCAGATAAAGGCCTATTAAAAAAGGAACCGCATGAATCGGACGGCCACTCAACCAAAAAAGTGGTTGCTGATCACGTGAAGGAAAAGAAGAAATCATAGAAAAAAAGTGAAGAGTAAAGAGTAAAGAGTAAAGGGTAAAGAGCGACTTTGCATAAGAAAAATAGCACACCAAAAGTTGACAAAGAAAAATTCTTAAAATTGGATTCCTTGCCTATTACTCATTCCCCTTCACTCTTTACTTCTTGGGAATCAATGATTCTAAACTTCCCGAAGCAATCCATCCTTCTTGGCCAGCATTCGTGCGGACATAAGACCAATCACCATGCTGAGAAAGTAAGATGAGGCAACTTCCTGTTGGAAGTTGCGCAATGACCGAAGCGGCATCAGCAGGCGTAGTACGCAGAGGTATTGTTGTCGATCGATTAGGCCGATGCTCTAGTGCTGCTCGGCTATCTATTTTTGGAAGCAAAACAACCTCATAGCGGGCGTGCAAACGAGGATCAATAATGACACCTAATACCGAAATAGCATGTCCAACAAGACACAGAAGCAAAGCCGAGAAAAACAGCAACCATCGTTTAGGTTTTTTTGTTGAGGGAAGAACTTGTAGAAAAAAAACAATGATGAGCACTAGAGTTGCACTCCATCCTAAAATCGTTCCAATAAAAGCCATTGTTTCAGGAGCACAGCGCGATGCCAATTTTTGTTGCCAAGAGGATTCCATCGACACCCCGATTTTAGACAACACTTCTTGTAACTCTTGTTGCGCTGGCGCAAGCGTTGGATTAAGAATCAGAGCGCGGCGTAAAGCTAATGAGGCTGCAGGCAAATCACCAGCTTCTTTGTCAGTGAGAGCTTCGTTATAGTATTTTTCCGGAGAACCTGTGAAGGCTTTTTGTGGGGCACTCCAAATAAAATTTGATGCACTAAACAGAATAAGGAAAAAATAAAAAGTGGATTTCATAAGATAGGGCTTGTTCTGGAAAAAGATTTTTTAAGTTGCTCTTTTTTATACTAGAGCATTTTAAATAAAATTGTAGCCGATGCAATGCCAGGAACGAGGAGCGCAGACCCGCAGTGTATTCTGATACTCGAGGAAGCGAGCACCGGAGTGACACCGCAGTGCGCGGCTACAGATTTATTTAAAATGCTACTAGTAAACATTAGGTTGCATTAGGTTACAGACACCAGTAACGAGCAAGGAGTGATTTTAGCATTATTTTTCTTTGCGCTTATTTTTTAACATTCCAATCAATCGCTCTTTTTCAGTTCCTGTCAAGAAGGTGACACGAGCACCATAGCGAATCTCATCGCGTCGTTCTAAAATTTCTTCTAACTCGTTACCTTTTGCTAACTTTAACTTAAGAAGCAATTCTACTACAGCTGCTGCTTTCTCATAAAACTCGGCAATGGAAAGTTCTTCGTGCTCAAGTTGATCAATCAACATTGCGAGGTTCTCCTCGTCTTGCTCACGCGGCGATCGTGCGCGCTGACGGTAAGCTCTCACTGCAAAAAAACCAATAAGAAGAAGCGAGCCAAGGAAACAAGCACCCCAAGCCATCACCCATTTCTTTTGATGGAATGGATCATCCCAAGAACGTTGCTTTCCCTCTTTCAAGAGCTTTTCAGCCATTGGTGTTACAGCAGGAGGGGCAGCTGTGGTTGCTCCTCCTATCATAGAAGATGCTGGCGTTGTTGGAATCGGCACAGAAGCGCCACTCGTAATTTCAATCGGAAGAGGCTTAGTTATTAGCGTGACATATTTTGCCACAACAGGATCAAAATAAGAAAATGAAGATCCAGGTGTTGCTGTTACGGCCTGCTGAGCAATCATGGTCGTCTCAAAAGTTTTCACGCCTCTCCATCCAAAAATATCGGTTGCTTCAAAATGATCAGCAGGAGGATAGGTGCGCCATCCTTGGAGATCTGTTAGTTGAGGCCCTTTTAAGGCTTGAAAATTCCCTTGGCCAGAAAGTTTCAAGGAAAGTGTTGCCGGGTCTCCTTGTGCTATTTTTTGTGGCGCCACAGATCCTTCTAAATGAAATTGCCCAATTGCACCTGAAAAGTCGGCTGGACGGCCTTCTGCAGGGAGTGGCATGACTTCACAATGTGTTGCCCTTGTCTTTAATGTCATGTTATGTTCTCGAACAAAAGGAGATTTCCCTCCCATAAGCCGTGAAAAAAGATCGGCATCTATTCCAGCTGGAGTAGCCTCTGGAATCGCAACAACAATGTCCAATGTTGCAGGAGGAATATCCAATACCCCTGGTTTGACCGCAGCAAAAAGAGTGCGAAATGTCACCATCGTGTAGATCAAATTATTTCGCTCTTCGCGGCTTCGTTCTGGATTTTTAAAACGATCCGTTAATACTCCTTCGCCACCAAAGTTAGGTGGTCCCATAGTCGAAAATCCATAATGGGCATCAACAAAAAATCGAATTTCTACGGGGACAACCTCTCCAACATAAAACTTCTTTTTAGGAATCACGACTTCTGCAAAACCCAGTCGATCTTGATCAATACTATTGCTAGATTGGCTCGTAAGCCTGGACAATGAAGTTCCAGAACCAGGGCTCATCGGTGAAAGCTGCTGAGAAAGAGTATTCGCAGGAGCTGTTCCCGTTCCATTTACGGCTAATGAAAGTGGTGCTGTCTTCAATACTTGTCCTTCAGCTCGAACGCTAACAGGAGGAATCGTCAGGTTTCCGGTTTTTAAAGGAACCACAATGTAAGAGTAGATGACCGAAGAAGAGACATTAAAATTGATCATCTGCACTTGAGAAGACTGTCCAGTTAGTTTGATTTGAAGACCTGCAGCTGCAATTTCAGGAGGAACATCCGCCTGCTGGGCGCCGGTCACTTTGATATCAAGTTGAACTACTTCTCCCGCAGTAACATGATCGCGCGAGAGTGTTGCTGTAGCGTTGACCGAAGAAGAGGCCGAAGCAAAGCTAATATTGATAAATGAAAATAAAAGGAATATCGAATATTTCACAGAGATAAAAGTGAGAAGAGATTCACAGGAATAGAAGGAATGAAAGGAATAAGAAAAATATTATTTTTTGGAAATGTTATTAGCTCTAAAAAGATTTTAGCAATAATTTTAGAAAAGTATTTAGGTTTAAAAAAATCAGTCGTCATGGGCACCTCTCTTCCATCGCTTTCATACCTGTAAATCACCAATCTTTAGTGACTTCCTCGGACTGACAACGTTGTTGGAGTTTTACTTGCTGTTCTTCTTCTTGTACGGAACGAAGAAGTACCTCTGCTTGGTGGCGAGACATTTTTTCCCCGCCTTCCTCTTCTTCTGTTGAAGCTGCTGTCTCTTCTCCTGCAGCTCCGCTCGCTTGTCCTATTGCTTGCAGCGCACCACTCTTTTTTTCGCTAGGTGCTGAAGCAGAAGTCGCTCCTGAATGGCCACGAGATTGCTGTTGAGAGGAGGAATGTTGGTCTCCTCCTGACTCAGAAGAAGATGGCATAGGTGTTGGAGTGGGCGTTTTACTTTTTTCTTGCTGATCTTGAGCAGGAGAGTTTTGTTTATTTTTTAAATCGTTGGGAGAAGGTGTCGGAGTTGCGTTAGGAGCAACACTGTTTTGTTGTAGCTGTTGTTGGTCTTCTTTCTGTTCCTGGTTTTGAGATGGCTCCTGGT
>CAYYAN010000014.1:0-5039 GCA_964469825.1 uncultured Chthoniobacter sp.
CAAGATAGGCTACAAGAGCTTTTGCGGCACGTGTTGCTTTGCGCCAAAAGGGAGTGTTTTGATGAGACGCAAAGGGAGCTGTTTGTTTAGATGTAAAGAAGTCAGTTCCGAAATTTTCGACTGCGTCTGCAGATTCACTGGTACTGCCCCCTTTGCTGTCTGCAAATTCAAGGGTGCTGTCCAATTTGCTGGCTGCAAGTTTGCTGGCAGGACCAAGTTTGCTGAGGTCGTTGTAGCTCGATAGAAAGAGCTTTCCAAGGCGCTCAGTTTCGTGAATAGCCTCGATAGTTTTAGTGAAGGGGTCTGATGCTTCCATTTTTGACTGCTGCGATGAAGTCTCTCTCAAATCCTTCTCGGCCTCCTGTGCATCTTCAACAAGTGCGGCTACCTTTTTTAAAATTTCTTCTCTGTTTGCGAGGGAAGGCTCAACATGAAACGCTCTCTCCATCTCCACAAGCCATTCTTGTCGCTCTTCCCAAAAGTTGCGCTCTTCTTCTAGCCACAATGTTTCATCGGTTTTTTCTTCAATTTCAACTGGTAATTTAACCTGCTGTGATGCAGCTTCTCGCTCTTGAAGTGATGATGAAATCTCATCTGAATTGAGTTCTCCTATCGAACTTGTCCCATGACTTTGGTCTCTTTGGTACTGATGCAGCAGCTTCTCATGAGAAAGTTTTTCTGCAATTTTCCAGGGAGTTGCAAAAAGGGAAGCTACTCCAGCAATCAAGCAGCAACAGAAATATTTATGAACTCGTATCATTAATCAGCAAAAAATTATGCCACTCGAAAGGGATAAAGCAATTTTAAGGTCGCCACAAGTTTTCGGTTATTATTTGATATTTCCATTTTCTATGCTCTCAATAAGCTGCTGAATAATATCTTGCGTATGAATGCTGCGCAGCGTAATTCTGAGTCGAGCCTGCCCACGCGCCACAGTAGGATAACGAATCGCAGGAATATAAAAGCCCCGTTCCCAGAGCTGCTGAGCGATCGAGAGTGATTGTTTTTCATCATAAACGAAAAGCGGAAGAATCGCGCTTTCAGAATGAGTAATTTTTCTAGCAATTTTTCGAAAAAAAGTGATGTTGTTCCAAAGTTGCTGTGCGTATTTTTCCCCTTCTTCGCTATTAATAATGGCGATGCCTGCGCGTGCAGCTGCGGCAACAGATGCTGGTTGAGCTGTAGAAAAGATAAAACTTCGAGCTCGATGCAGAAGGTAGTCTATGATGAGGCGTGAGCCTGCAATATAACCACCAGCAGCACCTACTGCTTTGCCAAGTGTTCCCATTTGAAGATCAATTTTTCCAGTGAGTCCCAACTCTCCTGCAAGGCCGCCCATCCGTTTCATCGGAGCACCACGAACACCAGTAGCATGAGCCTCATCTAAAAACAACAAAGCTCCATAACGTTCTTTGAGCGCTACGATTTCTTGTAATGGGGCGGCATCGCCATCCATACTAAAAATCGACTCTGTGACAATCATAATTGTTCCTTGCGGAAATTTTTTGCGTGCCCATTGAAGTTGCTCTTCGATCTGATTTAAATCGTTATGACGAAAAACACGGAGCGTTGCTTTGCTTTGACGAGCGCCATCAACAAGACTTGCATGTGCAAGTTTATCGAGGAGAATAACATCACCTCTCTCCATTAAGATAGAGAGAGTTCCTGAAGCGGCTGCATAGCCTGTTGAAAAAAGAAGTGCTGCCTCCTTCTGTTTAGCGATAGCAAGCTCTTCTTCAAGTTTCAAATGTTCTAACGTTGTGCCGCAGATCAGCCGCGATGCTGTAGCCCCAAATCCAAAATCATGCGCTGCTTGTACTGCAGCCGTTTGTAACGCTGGATGAAAGGAAAGCCCCAAATAATCATTGGAAGAAAAGTTGAACAACTCATGACCCTCGATTTGAATCTGCGTTCCCGAAGCTTTTTCAATGCAGCGAAGGCGACGCTGCAGATCTTGTTTGTTAATGAGTGAGAGCTCTTGAGTAAGTCGTGCTGTAAAAGAAGAGGTATTCATTAAAAAACTTATAATTTCGCTGATCTGGATGAAGAGCAAGAAGCGGCGCCGCACAGCGGCTGAGTGTATACCCATGACGCGAGCACCGACGTGACATAGCTCTTCACCACATCAGTAGAATTTACAATGCACTAATGGCGGAAATGGCGGCGTCCCGTAAAAACCATTGCCATATTCCTTTGATCTGCCGCAGCAATAATTTCTTGATCACGCAAAGAGCCACCTGGCTGAATGACTGCTGTTGCACCAGCATCAGCAGCGGCTAGAAGTCCATCAGCAAAAGGGAAAAAGGCATCGCTGCAGATGACACTGCCTTCAAGAGAGAGACCCGCCTCTGCAGCTTTCCAGACCGCAATACGCGAAGCATCGACACGTGACATCTGGCCAGCACCAATGCCAAGAGTACGATCACGACCGGCATAGACAATGGCATTGCTCTTCACATGTTTAACAATTTTCCATCCAAATTCCATCGCTTCTAATTCTTCACGCGTTGGTGGGCGGCTTGTGGTCACGTTATGCTCCATCACGCCAATTTTTCCGCCGTCATCAATATCAGCATCTTGAACAAGAACGCCTCCTACTACAGAGCGAATATCTCTAGGAGTCAGAGGAATAGGTTGAAGGAGGCGCATTAAACGAAGGTTTTTTTTCTTTTGTAATAAAGCTCGTGCTTCTGGCAAAAAATCAGGAGCGATGATGACTTCACTAAAAATTTCGGAAATGTCGCGTGCGAGTTCTTCAGTAATAGGGCGATTGACAATGATGATTCCTCCAAAAGGAGCAGACCGATCTGTCGCAAAAGCCTTTTCCCAAGCTGCACAGAGATCTTCATCACTTCCAACACCACACGGATTATTATGCTTGAGGATCGCAACGGTGGGTTGTTCAAATTCTGCCATCAAGCGAGCTGCGGCGGTGATATCGAGAATATTGTTAAAGGAAAGATCTTTGCCATGGAGTTTTTCAAAATAATCAAAAAAGTTTCCATAAAGTTCTGCTTCTTGATGAGGATTTTCACCATAACGAAGACGGCTTGCTTGTGGAAATTCGAGTGAAAGTGCTGTGTCGGTCACAACCTCTCCGTCAAGATAGGAACTGATTGCGTGATCATAAGCAGCAGTGGAAGCAAAGGCTTTTACAGCAAGGCGGGCACGGAGTTCTGGTGTCGTCGCGCCTTCATGTTCAGCCATCGATTCCAAAATCCGAGGATAATCATTCGGATCGACAACGACGGTAACTGATTCTTGATTTTTAGCAGCACTTCGAATCATCGAAGGACCACCAATATCAATTTGCTCTATGGCCTCTTCAAGCGTCGTTCCTTTTTTAGCAACCGTTTCAACAAAAGGATAAAGATTTACACATACAAGATCGATTGGAAGAATTCCATGTTTAGCCGCTTGAGCTATGTGCTCAGGATGATCGCGTCGATAAAGCAATCCTCCATGAACTTTGGGATGAAGCGTCTTGACACGACCCTCCATAATTTCAGGAAAGCCTGTGAAATTGGAAATCTCGTTGACTGGAATATCAGCTGCTTTCAAAGCCTTTGCTGTACCTCCTGTAGAGATAAGCTCCACGCCTTGCGCAGCAAGGGCGCGTGCAAAATCGAGCAGACCTGATTTATCAGAAACAGAAAGAAGAGCGCGTTGAATTTTCATAAACAAAAATACTATTAATTCGATTTTCCGAAGGAAAACTAAATTTTACTTGTTACCGATTTCATAGCAAGGACTGTGGATCAACATCAATGGTCGTAATGACTCCTTTTGGAAAGCTGGTTTTTTCCAGAACAGATCGAAGAATGAGGCCCATTTTTTTGATGGAGCTACCTTTGAGAGAAATATGAAAACGATATTGGCCATGCGCTCGCTCAAGGGGAGCCGAAACAGCTTCTCCAACGTCTACTTCTTGTGGCAATACTTTGCGCAACTTTTCTCGAAAAGCAGCTGCAAAAAAAGCAACACGCTCCTGAATTTTTCCTCGCAGTTGCACTAAGATCATCCGCTGAAAAGGAGGATAACCAAACTGTTTTCGCAAAATGATCTCTTGTTCAAAAAATCCATGATAGTCGTGATGCCGTGCAAATTGAATAGAAGGGCTTACTGGCGTGTAGGTCTGAATCATCACTTCTCCCTCGCGATCGCCGCGACCAGCACGACCAGCGACTTGTGTAAGGAGTTGGAATGTTCGTTCACCCGCCCGAAAATCAGGAGCATGAAGGCTTGTATCGGCATTGATAATTCCCACTAATGTTACATTGGGAAAATCAAGCCCCTTCGCGATCATCTGCGTTCCAATCAAAACATCAATCTGTCGACTGCGAAAACGATCCAATGTTTTCTGATAGGTTCCTTTTCCTTTCATCGTGTCGGTATCCATGCGAACTAGACGTGCGCCAGGAAAGGCTTGTTGAATAGCGGCCTCAACTCGCTGCGTTCCCATACCACGCTGCAAGATCCCAGGATCACGGCATTCGGGGCAAATAGATGGTAATTTTTTAGTCACGCCACAAAGATGACAGACCAATGTGTTACTCGTACGATGAAAGGTAAGAGCGAGACTGCAATGAGGACATTCGCAGACATAGCCACATTGTTGGCAGAGCAATGAACTCGCGAAGCCGCGACGATTTAAAAAGAGTATGACTTGTTCTCCTAGTTCTAATCGAGCTGCAATGGCCTGCCGCAAAGGAAAAGAGAGAACTCCATCCGCTTGTTTACCCCGCACTTGCAATCGCAGATCGAGCACGCGTACAAGCGGCATCTTTTGATGATCTGCGCGCAAGGGAAGTTCAAGGAGTCGATATTTTCCTAGCTTCGTGTTATAAAAACTCTCCATTGAAGGAGTCGCACTTCCTAAAACAATAGAACATTTTTCTAAACGAGCCCGCATAACTGCGACATCACGTGCATGATAACGGGGAGACTCTTCCTGTTTGTAACTTCCTTCATGTTCTTCATCAACAATAATGAGACCGAGATTGCAAAGCGGAGCGAAGACAGCACTCCGAGCGCCGATG
>CAYYAN010000014.1:5049-14156 GCA_964469825.1 uncultured Chthoniobacter sp.
GACAATCTGTGCTTCTCCTCGATGGATGCGCAACCATTCTTCGTGACGCTCTCCGTCAGAAAGATGACTATGCAATACCGCAATGAATTGTGCCCCCATTTTTGTTTCAAATCTTGATCGAAATCGCTCCACCGTTTGTGGCGTTAATGCAATCTCTGGAACAAGGACTAGAGCTGATTTGTTGAGAGCTAACGCTTTTTCAATGGCCCTCAAATAGACTTCAGTCTTTCCACTTCCCGTGACACCATGCAAAAGAAAGGGAAGGGAAGGTGAAATTATTTCCTTTTCTTGAACTTTTTCTAATTCTTCACAAATGATCTGAACCACTTTTTCTTGATCCTTATTTAAGGTCGGCGGAGGTGTTGGGAGAATTGTTTCTCCGTCAAAAAGACCGTACTTTTGTTTTCTTTTTTTCTTCGCCTCACGAATGCTGCCTGGAAGGAAAGTTCGCAAGACGACGTGTAATGGCGCAATGTAATAATCACTCATCCATGCTGCCAATTCCATCAGCTCAGGAGAAAGCAGCGGCGCCTCTTCAGAAATTAAAACTCGTAAGATTGATTTGATGTTAGGCACATGACTCTCGGTGCATAATTCTAAGACCGTGCCAAAAACTTCTTTGCATCGCAGTGAAACAGCCACTCTTCCTCCCACAACTACTTTGCCACACCATTCTTCAGGAATGGAATAATCGAGGATTGTTCCTTCTGTACGGTCGATGAGAACACGGGCAATAAAAGACATGAAATAGAGGCTATCGTCTATAGCCTACAGTCTACAGTTTTTTTTCCTATTCTAACGATGCTTCAGTCACGCTTCCAATCACGCGGCTATTGCTGAGCTGCTGTGGCAATAGAATAATGCCATCTCCGCCACGATGAATGATCACACAACCTTGATTACCATAAGGTTTAACAGCAGGATCAAGCGTGATGGTAACATTGTTCCCACTTCCATGAATCGTGGCATTCCGTGTGATCAAAAAAATCGCATCGCTCTGGCTGTTTTCTTTTACAGGAAAAACTTTAAAAGCTGTTTCATGAGCCGTCGTTGGCATCGTTACAATCTGCACACCAGGCGCCGACATCAGCTTGCAGCATTCATTGGTTGAAAGATATCCAGAACAGAGCCCTGTTGCCCATGTTGAAAAATTTGGTACTGGTGCATCTCCAGGCCATCCAGAACTCGTAGAACCAGCCGTGGCTGCATCCATTGCCATGGTTTGCGTTGCTAAATAAAGTTGATGACCATTGCTCAAGGTCTGCGTCATTTGACCTTTGGTCAGTGCTTTTAAAATATTTGGCAATGCCAGCGAAGTAAGAAGGGCAATAATGGCAACGACAACCAGAAGTTCAATAAGAGTAAAGGCGCGCTGCTTAGAAGATTTCATGTTTCAAGGAATTTTTAAATAGATCGTACTCAGCGGAGGAAGATCTATCACAATCGAATTCCAAAAGCGATGAGAATGTTGTTGATCTGCATTGACCGTTGCAGGAAGAAACATTCCACTGCCACCAAAGCAACCTGCATCGCTATTCAAAATAATTTTGTAGGTCCCATGTTTGGGAACGCCCAGACGATAGCCGTACCGTGGCACTGGTGTTGCATTGACCACGACAAGAATATCATGATAGTTGAAGTGACGAGTTGAAGTTGAAGAATCTAATTTTTGTAATGAGTTCTTCTCTTCATCTTCAACTTTCAATTTCAACTCCTGCGGCAGCTTCGTTATTGGCGACTTGCGCAAGAAAGACCAAACACTATTTTCTGCATCATTAAAATCAATCCATTCAAATCCTGCTGCCTCATCATCAAGCAACCAAAGGGCTGGCTCTTGACGATAGAGCTTATTGAGTTCTTTGACGAGAATCTGCATCCCTTGATGCGGCAGATATTGGAGCAAATGCCAATCGAGGCTTTGATTATGATTCCATTCGCACCACTGAGCTATTTCCCCCCCTTGAAAAAGTAATTTTTTTCCAGGGTGGCCCCACATCCATGCCAAAAAAAATCGCAAATTAGCAAATTTTTGCCAATCATCCTCGGGCATCTTATTGAGGAGAGATCCTTTCCCGTGCGTGACTTCATCGTGACTCAAAACAAGGATGAAATGCTCATGATAGGCATAGAGCATTGAGAAAGTGATGTCACCTTGATGATATTTGCGATGAATCGGCGAGCGGCTAATGTAACGAAGAGAATCATTCATCCAGCCCATGTTCCATTTAAATCCAAAACCGAGTCCACCCTCGTACGTCGGCTTAGAAACAGCCGGCCATGCTGTTGATTCTTCTGCAATCATCATGATTCCAGGATGGCGTGAGTAGCAAATTTCATTACAGCTTTTGATAAAGTGAACTGCTTCGAGATTTTCACGACCTCCAAAAATATTAGGAGTCCACTCTCCTTCTTTGCGTGAATAATCGAGATAGAGCATTGAGGCGACAGCATCGACTCGCAATCCATCGATGTGATATTCCGAAAACCAATAAAGTGCATTTGCGATAAGAAAATTGCGAACCTCATTTCGTCCATAATTGAAAATGAGAGTACCCCAATCACGATGTTCAGCGCGGTTGGGATCTTCATGTTCATAGAGGGCAGTCCCATCAAACTGCCGCAATCCGTGCTCATCACGAGGAAAGTGCCCTGGCACCCAATCAAGGATAACTCCAATGCCAGCTTGATGAAGCCGATCAACCAAATGACGAAAATCATCCGGCTTTCCAAATCGACTGCTAGGTGCAAAAAAGTTAATGATTTGATATCCCCACGACCCTTCAAAAGGATGCTCCATCACTGGCATGAACTCCACATGAGTAAAGCCCATCTCTTTGACGTAAGCCACTAATTGATCTGCTAATTCGAGATAACTCAGAAATCGGTTGTTTTCTTCCGGCACACGACGCCAAGAGCCGAGATGAACTTCATAAATTGACATCGGCTCACGATAGTGATTTTTAGTGCCTCTAGAGACCATCCAATCTTCATCATCCCATTTATAATGACCGAGATCATAGACGATGCAGGCTGTGCTCAAATCATGCTGAGCAAAAACTCCATAAGGATCGGTCTTTAAAAAGAGATCTCCGTACGGCCCTCGAATCTCATATTTGTAATGAGCTCCCTCCTTCACCCCTGGAATAAAAATTTCCCAAACACCGGAAGAACCAAGTCGTCTCATTAAATGAAACCGACCATCCCAGTGATTAAAATCACCAACAACACTGACACGTTGAGCATTGGGAGCCCACACCGCAAAACAAGTCCCAGAGATGCCTGCAATGATCCGAGGATGCGCTCCAAGATGCCTGTAACTTTCCCAATGCCTTCCCTCCGCATGGAGATAGAGATCAAGATCACCAATTTGAGGCTCAAAGGCATAGGGATCATGTAACCGCCTCATTCCTTGAGCTGTTTTTATTTCTAGAATATAAGAATAGGGAGCAGCCTCAGTATTCTGCCCACTATTGATGATTAATTCAAAAAGACCTCGTTCCTCGACACACGGAAGATCAAATTCTCCCCAGGATGTAATCCACTTCACTTTCTCTGCTCCAGGATACCAAACTCGCAAAACTACTTCCGAGTCGGAGAGTGGACAAAATCCTAAAATCCGATGAGGATCACTATGCCTCAGTTCAAGGAGAGGGTAGAGATCGTTATCGGGAAGTCGCGATCGTAGGTTTGATGGATTGTTTTTCATGGGCTTGAAGTCAAGATAAACTCTGCCAAGTAATACCATCTCCAAAAACAAAAAAATACTAGCTTTTAACTCAACGCCTTTGTTTACTCATACCATATCATGGCAAGCGAAATAGCAACA
This sequence comes from uncultured Chthoniobacter sp., assembly GCA_964469825.1. Classification (GTDB taxonomy): domain Bacteria; phylum Verrucomicrobiota; class Verrucomicrobiia; order Chthoniobacterales; family UBA6821; genus CAIWMF01. The sequence goes on from CAYYAN010000014.1 coordinate 8,876, forward strand.
TTTCTTCAAACCTTTGGTTCTACTATCGGACTTGGCTCCGATCTTGATTTATCCAAAGATGGAACGATTCGACTCAACCTTACAGAAGATTTTGGAATTGATTTTGAAGAAGATCCTAACGGAAAAAGTGTTTGGCTTTATTGCGATCTTTTTCCAGGAGTTGATAAAACAGAGCCGTCAGTTCTTTTTCAATTGCTACGTTTGATGTTCACTCACCATAGAATTTTTCCCGCCACCCTTACCATCGATCCCAAGGGATTTGGCATCATCCTTGTAAGTTCCTTTTCTTGTAATAGCAGCAACATAGAGGCTCAATCGCCTGTAGAGCGACTCGACGCGCATCTCAAAAGCTTCATCACACTTGTTGAAACTCTTCGTGCTGGAGTGAACGAAAAATAAAATCCAACAAACTTTTTAGAATATTTAACTTTTTATTGTTATGGAAATTAAACCCTGGATGCCACGTTTCAGTCTCTTTGGAAACAAGCCAACTGCAGCTAATCCTGATGCTAAGGCTTCAATTGGCAAAATATCCACATCATCAATGGATCCTGATAGCAGTCTAAAAAATCGTTTTCCTGCAATGAGAGTGCTTGCCTCCTGCATTAAAAGCCTAACTGCTGGTATCGCCACGATTGGCAATGCACTTGGAACCATTACTTGGTCAGCATATCGTGTGGTTGTTTCAGCATGCACAAGAAAGTCGGATCTCGCAAATCCTGAATCTAGGTCTAGAAGTTCTAGTGTCGACTCTAGCAATTCTGAAAATAGTTTTCTGACAGACGTGTCACCAGTTTCTGGCGACTCGGAAACGGTAACTACTTCTCAGCAGTTACCTAATGACATCCAAGAGCAGTTTAGCAAAATTCTTAATGATCCGAAAACAAGGCTATCATCAGAAGCTGCAAATAAACAGCATGTCTGGACAACCTCGGAGGAGGAGATAACACCCCCTCCAATTTCATATCAATTTTACCGTGATCTAGGGGGTACTGAATACAACCTACAAGATGGAGAAAAGGTCACCCAACTCTATGATCGCATAGCAAACGCTAACAATAATGAAGAGCTACAAGAAAAAGCAAAAGAAGCTGCTGTCAAAAAGTTTGTTGCTTTTGTAGGAGATGAAGCCAAAGCTCTCGCCATTTCCAAAATTGCGAACCAACAATTTGCTTTTGTTCCACTCAAAACACTATTGAAAACTCCTAATGGCCCTTTGCAATTACAACAACATGGCAGTGGTTTACCAGAAGCGGGCGTTCAGATTTCTCATACTTTTTCAAAATCTCCAAATGGAGATATCATCATTCGTATGAATGTTCATCAAAAACCAAAAGGCTTTCAAAAAGTAAGTGACCAACAAATGATCGAACTCAACTCTCAAAAAAGCTTTGCAAACTTTGATTACGATCTCACCTGCCATTTCGATGAACAGGGTAATCTTTTGGTCATACCAAGCCAAATTAATTATAACTATCACTTTGAAGAAAAGCTTACTGAGGATTAGCTAGCCCTGATTCCGGGCTAGCATCCTCGCCAACGCCGCTTTGATGGCATCCATCGAAATTTGTCCCATCTCCTTTTCATGATTTTCAGGCACGACTGCTGGCTTTGGCAACTCCACGATTTCATGACCGGGAGAAAAATCTAGCGGGCCGCAAGCTGCAGCGGGATTCCGATAATGGAGAAGGGAAAGCGTTGGACATCCGATGGCGAGGCCCAGATGCATGACACCAGTATCGGTGCTGACGAGAAGCGTTGCACCATCAAGAAGTGCGGCTGTTTCTTCGAGTGTTGTTCGCTCCACTAGATTGAGCACGTTCGGGCAGGCCGTAGCAATAGCTTGGCCAGCCTCACGGTTATCATGTCCACCAGTCAAAACGATGCGATGCGGATAATGAAACTCAAGCCATTGAATGGCCTTAATATATTCTTCCACTGGCCAGTCACGCCAATTCAACGTTTTTCCTCCCCCTGTCTGCATGACAAGATAAGGCTTTGCAGTTAATTCAGAAAAACGTTGCTTCAATGCAGCAATCTCTTCCGGCTTCACTTGATAAATCATTCCGTCAACAGGAATGCCACCAGCACGAGCTGCAACTTTTAATCCAATCTTTACCATATGTCGCTCTTCTCGTGTCACGACAGGATGCGAAAGCAGAAAAGCCATCTCCCGACATTCTTCCTGAGAAGCAACGAAAGCGTGGCGATTAAGCAGATATCCAAGCGGAACGGCTTCAGCATTGAGATGAAGACCAATCACAAGGTCTGGACGTCGCCGCCAGAAGCGCTTCAACAGACGCAGTTGAGACAGAGGTGATTTACTCAACGGAATAATTTCATGAACATGCGGATGGTGAGAAACCACAGACCTCCGGCGGTGATGCACACAGACCGTAATCTTTGCTGCTGGATAGGCTCGATAAAGGCTTTCTATCGCAGCAGAATCAACAAGCGCATCTCCAATTCCCGTACTACTAAAAATTAAAATGGAGAGAGGTTTTGTTGGTAGTTGTTTTGCTTGAGGCGGAAAAAACAATGCGACAATTCGATAAAACCATCTGTTTAAAATTTGAGTGAGGGCATTCCACATAATGAAAGCTTAAACGATAGAAGTTTGAATTTGAATTGGCTAGCCAGGAATGATCTCCCTTGACGATAACACTTTTTTTCGTATGTTATTGGTTTTATTTACGAGAAAGCGTTACATTTTATTTTTTCTGCGCGGGTGAATTCATTAATAATTTCCTTTTTTAATTTCATTCAAAAAAAGATATGAACCTCTTAAAAAAATTTTCCTTTTTGTTTCTTTTGGCAACGAGTTTGAATGGAACTCCTCCTGTTTCTGAGAAAAGTGATTCTACTCCTCAAAATGATCCCAATCCTACAATAACAATCTTAGATGATGGTTTCAAATCCCACTATTCTCCTTTAAAAGGAGATATTCAGATTGTAGGAAGACAACTTCAAATTAATGGACAGCCCTTTATCATGAAGGGTATTTGCTATAACCCTGTTCGAAAGGGAGGTATTTATCCCAATGACCTTATTACGAGCAACCCAACTGTTGCCGACTTAGCCCTCATCGAAAAAGATTTTCAAATGATGCATAATGCTGGGATTAACACGATACGGACTTATCAGCCATTGCTAAATCCGCAGATTTTGGATCTGCTAACAAAGTATGAATTAAGAACCATCGTCCCTGTCTTTAATAGTCAGCTAAATGAAAATGTTAATAATGTTGCATCGACTATTTCAACCTTACAAAAGCATCCCTCTACCTTAATTTGGGAGATAGGAAATGAGTGGAATTATAATTTTTTCTATACTCAAACCTCTTCTAATCCCGAAGGCATTGGTTTAATTAGATCGATTACTCTATTAGAAAATATTGCTCACTATGTAAGAATGATCGATTCCACTCATCCTATTAGCACTGTTGTAGGAGATTTACCTGAATCGAATGATGCTATTTGGTACGAATTCAATATTAAAGGAATGGATCTATTTAAAGAAATCGATCTTTATGGCATTAATGTCTATTCCGGTATAACTTTTGGAAATCGCTTCCTTCGTTGGGCCACTACGAGCACTAAACCGCTCTATCTCTCAGAATTTGGAATGGATGCCTATGACATCAATAGCGGCCCTATTAATCCAATTACAGGAAAACCAAGCGGGGGCGAAAATGACAATGCTCAGGTTGTTGCGATTGATGCTTTAGTTAATGAAATCTTCAACAATCTTTCTGCACTCAATTCAAATAATGTTCTTATTGGGGGCAATCTTTTTGAATGGAATGACGAATGGTGGAAACCCAATGTTCCTCCTCCAGGCATCCCTGATCCTCCTGACTCTCATGCTCCCGGTGGACCCAGCGGATCTCTTAATGAACGATGGTTTGGCATCCTTGATATCGACCACCATCCTCGTCCTGCTTATTATCTTCTTCAAAAACTTTATTCAAAACCATTATAAAGATTCATCACGATGAATTTAAAATCTTTCTTCCAGCTACTCCTTTGCTTGCTCCTGGTTATTTTGATTTTTGTAATGCTGGGACATCGTAAGCAGGAGCGCTTGATGACTTTTTTAAATAAATGCACCCTTCATTTTTTGCATGAAGAATCGTCATCGCTAACAGGCAATATTAAAATTACAGGGCATCAACTTATCGTCGACGGAAAGCCTTTTATTATGAAAGGCATTTGTTATAACCCTGTCCGAAAAGGAAGCACGCACCCTTCTGGCCTTATAACTTTGAATCCAACAGCAGAAGACCTTGCTACTATTGAAAAGGATTTTCAAATGATGCACGAAGCAGGGATTAATACGATACGTACTTATGAGCCTCTCTTAGACAAAGGTATTTTAGATCTTTTGGTAAAATATCAATTGCGAACGATTGTTCCAGTGCTCAATTACCATCTCGCTCCTTTTCAGAAAGTCAGCTCTATTGTGACACGTTTAAAAAATCATCCTTCTACTCTCATTTGGGAAGTTGGGAATGAATGGAATAGCAACTTTTTTTATAGCAAAAATGCTGACCCCAAAAACCCTGAAGGCCTTGGATTTCATGACTCTCTTAGCCTTGTAAAAAACAGCGCTCGTTATATTAAACTCCTCGATACAACACATCCTGTCAGCACAAATCTTTCTGGAAGTCTCCTTAAAAATGAAACTATCTGGCCAACGCTACAACACTTCAAACATATCGATCTTTTTGGCCTCAATACTTACATTGGATTGAGTTTCGGTAATCATTTAAAAGAATGGGCATCTCACATGACAAAGCCTCTCTATATTGGAGAATTTGGAGCAGATGCTTTTAATACAATAATCAATGCTGAAGATGATGCCTCTCAGGAAGTCGCAACGCGCAGCCTTGTAACAGAGATGCTCAACAATTTATCCGCTTTAAATCCTAATCATGTTTTGATTGGCGGTTGTATTTTTGAATGGAATGATGAATGGTGGAAGGACCAGCAGACAGCACCTGATATTCACTCGAATCATGGTGTCACAGAACCAGGCGAAGGACCTTATCCTGATTATGTTTTTAATGAAGAGTGGTGGGGCATTCTTGATATTGATCGTAATCCTAGACCAGCTTACAACGCACTGAAACAATTGTACTCGTCACAACCAAGGTAAGAATCATTCGTTATGGGTATATATTATTTTTTAAGTTGAAGAATCGTGCAGATCATTTTACGTTTAGCCCGGATATTTTATAGTAATTCGTCGCGAGGCGCCGCGCAGCCTTATGTAGAAAAGG
>CAYYAN010000015.1:0-14107 GCA_964469825.1 uncultured Chthoniobacter sp.
GATGAAGAAATGCCACAACTCCTTGTTCATGGGTTTTGGAATTCGCGTGGAGAAAAAATGAGCAAGAGTCTTGGAAACATTGTCGATCCTAAATTACTTGCTGATAACTATGGTCCTTCAGCTTTTCGTTATTACATGATGAGGGATATCGTTATGGGAAGAGATGCTGATTTTAATGAAGAAAGACTCATCACTCGTTATAATACAGAATTGAGTAATGGCCTTGGAAATTTGGTGCAACGGACCTTAAGCATGGTTCATCGATATAGAAATGGCGTTCCTAAAAATGTGACATTGCCTGATTTTTGTGAAGCACATGTTCAAACGGATCTTGCTTCTGTTAAAGAATATTGCGAGCAAATGGAAAACTCTCAAGTTCATGCAGCCTTGGAGACAACGGTCAATTTATTGTATCGTGCCAATGCTTTTGTCGATACAACTGCTCCGTGGAAGCTTGCCAAAGACTCAACGGCAGCTGATCAGTTGGATGCAGTTTTAACTACGCTTCTCCAATCAGCCCGCGTTGCTGCGACACTTTTACAGCCAATCATTCCTACTGCAGCCGAAGAAATTTTAAAACAATTAGCGCTGGAGCCACTCTCACTTGTTGGTGACATAAAGCTTCCAGGACTTCCAGAAAACTATATTGCAGGGCAACCGAGTCCTGTTTTTCCAAAAATTGATGTGAAGGAAAATTAAAAAAATTCATCGCTACAATTCCTGTGAGTAAATTTAAACACTATCGTTACCGGCTAGAATATTACGGACTCATGATGGTAGCATGGTTTGTACAACGATGCTCTTGGCGTTCTTTGCGACCAATAGGTCATTTTCTCGGAGCGCTTGTCTTTTTCTTTGACCGAAAGCGTCGTGAAGTTGCATTTGAAAATTTGAAGTCGGCTTTTGGAGAAACTTACAATGAAGATGAACGGAGAGAGATTGCTAAAAAATCGTATCAGATTTTTGCTGCCACCATGCTCGAATTACTTTGGTCGCCACGATTGACTCCAGAGATTATGGATGAGATTGCAGATATTGATGTCGTGGATCTTCGAAGTTCTCCTTGCTTAGAAGGAGTTCCTGTCATCTATTGCTGTGCTCATGCTGCGAATTTTGAATGGACTGGTCAGATTGCAGCGCGCCATACTCAGAAATTTCCCGTTATTGCACAAAAATTTAAAAATCCATTACTAGGAAAGCTCTTTGATCGGTGGAGATCGAGTCTTGGCCAGGAAGTGATTCCTCAAGAGCAGGCAATGTTAAAACTTTTTCGTTATCTTAAGACTGGTGGAAAATTTGGTATTTTGGTTGATCTCAACCTCAAACCTCATGAAGGACCTGTCGTTGTAAAAATGTTTGGGCGTTTATTAACACCATTGACTTCATTGCCTGCAGCATTAGCCTTGCGAACGGGAGCACTCCTTGTTCCCGTTGAGTGCCTTATTCGGCCTCAAGGTGGTTATACACTTCGCTTTCTTGAACCTATTTCCGTGACGAATACGAGTACCGTTGAATCGTTAACGCAAGCATATTGGGATGTTTTAGAATCATCTATTCGACAACATCCTGAATATTGGCTCTGGAGCTACAAACATTGGCGCTATCGACCGTCACAAGGAATGACGGATTTTTATCCTTTATACGCAAACTTGTTCCCTCCTTTTGATGCATTAATAGCTCAACAAAAAAGTTGCGAGGAGAGTGGCTCTGTGAGTAAATAAGAAGACGAATTTCAAATTATTTTTATGAAACAATATTCTTATTTTCTCTACCCTTTAATCATTGTGGCTTGTTTCCTTTGTTCTAGCTGCGGTACTGTTCGTGGCTTTGGAGAAGATATTAGTGGCTCTGCTAATTTTGTCCAAAAGAAGATGTGTGGAGAGGATTCGGTTCCTCCATCTGCAAGCTCAGTCAATAATCCTCCTCAGTGGCCTAAATAAGTAAGGCTGACCTCTTCCGGATATTTCACGGCAATTCTGCTGCGGCTTGGCAGAGTCAGGTGTATACTGCGTCAGTCTAGGATTGCTTCTCGGGCAATATGAAACATACCCGTCATCGCAATCCGTCGTCTTTCTTGTTTACATCAGGCTGCACAGCGCCTCGCGACAAATTACCATGAAATATCCGAGCTAAGTCTGCAGGGTGTTTTTTGTGTGCTGTGTAAGTCGCTTTGTGCTTTTTGTGGTGAATTTCTTCCTGCTGAGACTTATCGCTTTGGTAAGTGCTCAGTGCAATATTCTTCACCATGAGCTGTAACGCGAAAATGGAGATCAGGAGCGCTTTGTTCTGTACGATGGCAAGTCAAACAATGATGAAGAGGTTCTGACAAAGGTGGTTCTTTTTTGGAAGATGCTAATTTTTTTGTTTTCCATTTTAAAAACAGGAGTGGCCAAAAATAGAGGAGATAGTTAAGGAAGGTGATGATGAGAGCAGCCTGTACAGCTTTTGATTGGGAGAGGGAGCCAATAGCGGTAAGGATAGCACTTAATAATGCTAACCATCCGATACGCATCGGAATAACAAAAAGAAAAAGAACTTTATAATCAGGATGAATGGTTGCAAAAGCGTAGAGTAAAGAAAGGTTCAGAAAAGTGTTAGCGCCATAACCACCAAAAATAAGAGCAACGATGGTGCAACAAATGATTCCTGAAAAATAAAATAGTGTTGTTCGAAAAGCTCCGATAGATTCTTCTAACCCTTCTCCCAAGAACCAAAGAAAAAGGAGTGCAAAGAAAATCCAAAAAGGGCGCATGGTTTCTGGAATAAAAATCCAAGTTATTAAACGCCAGATCTCACCATGAAGAATAGCTTCACGATTAAGAGTGAGCATCGATTCATATCCTGGAGCCATGAGATGCAACAAAAAAACAAGTGCATTAAAAAGTACGACGTAGCGGATGAGTCCAGGAATAGCGATCCAGGAGAAAAGACGTTCTAAGCGTTGAGAGAAATTCATGAAGCGAGGTAATTAAGGACAAAGACCACAAAGATAAAAAACTAAAGGCGAGTTAACCAGGATATTCCATCACCCTCACTATTTCTTGTAGTTAAAGCCACTTTATTTCTTTAACAACAGGCACAAGATTTTTTTTTGAATCAGATGAAGAGAGGACAATAATTGCCTCCATTGTGGTTTCAGCGTTGCTTTTTCCATAACGATCGAGTGATTGACCAAGAATCAATAAACGAAAAGCCCGAGAGTGAATTGTGCAGAGAGAAATCATTTTTCCAAATCCTTCTTCGCGTGCGCGATCAAAGACAGCAGCTAGTCCGGAAGAAAGATTGCTGCCGAGCGGCGGAGAGTATGTTTCTGCATTAGCAAGCAAAGAAGTCAAGATGTGAAGATCAGAAATTTTTTCATAAGGACGATGCTCTTCGGTCAAGGTTGCAAGATGCTCTGCTGCCTCAAGCTGAATTTGAGAATGGAGAAAGCGTTGATCTGAAGTAGGTGTGATGCCGTAAAATAGAGCGGTCATAACAGCATGAGGAGCTGTGTTGATATTGATGAGGCCCTTTTTTCTTTGAGAAGAAACTGTAAAAAGATCTAATAATTCTATTGCACGTTTTCCTGGAACATCCCAGTAAGAGAATTCAGGTTGTCCAATACGCAATGTTCGTCCGCCTCCGCACGCATAGATACTAGGTTGATGATCGCTGGAACCAGCTTCAGGAGCTGCTCCGAGATCATCTGCTTGTGCAGGGTCATCAATGTTTCCTAACTCAACAATTGAGTTCATGGGGCCATGACGCATAACGAGAGGAGCATGAAGTGCATCTTCCGCTTGATAAGAAGAAAAAACTTGATCAGGAGTCATTGCTATCGATGAAGGATGATTGCCTGCAGGCGGATTATTGGGAATAAAATCACGAGCAATCCAAGAATCCATCGGATTAAATATCCGCTCTGATGTTGTATCGCTCATCACTCCTTGCCATCGTGTTTCTTCTAAATAACTTTTTTCACCAGAATATGATTTCCAAAGATAGTTACTGAGGTAATTTTCGCGAGGATCTCCCACAAATCGAAAATGACCAGATCGATCTTGTTCTGTAGGAATGAAATTACAATGCCAGTCATTTTGAGATGATGAGAGTGATCCCTCATTGTGTTCCAAGCCTCCTTCTGCCAGACCTGGGCCAATGGGAGGTTGTCGGCTCATGGTGACGAGTTGATGATTCCAGAAAAATTGAAATCTTTGGTGACGCTTGGGATCTGCATTGCCTTCAGGACCTCGTAACCAATAAGGATGGTTTGAGGGAGTAACCGATGTTGGTGAGCTCCATGTTTGTGTTACCGTAGGAAAAGTAAGTACGACTGATTCGTTAGGCCTGATTGTTGGAGCAATTGTTGATTGATGATAGTTTTCAAATGCTGTTGGTTCGGCTGTTCCAAAGTGAAGTAGAGGACGATTGACAATGGAAAAAGAAACAATATCTCCTCCTCGAATCGTCTTGGTATAAGGATTCCAAGCTTGTACAAAATATTGAGTTTCAATTGTAACACTATTGCTGTTGCAGGATTGAAGGCGCAAGCGTTCAGCAACTTGTGTTGCTAGTGGTGCAAGAACTTGTCCTGCAGGTTCTCCTCCATTAACTACCGTTGGCGCTGAGAGAGGGTTGATGTAGTCGACAATGCAGGCTGCCAGACGATTGAGATATCGTTGCTGATCAATCTGAGAACAATTTCGAAGGCTCGGATCTCGCTCTTTAAAATGAGGAAGGTTGTGATCGATGATCTCTGCAAGGTGCATGGCTCGTTCGGACTTGGTGAATCCGAAAATGGTATTGGTAGCAAGATCATTGAGATTATATTTTTCTTTTCCTCCATCGGGCATGGAAAAAGGAATAAAATCAGAAAGTGCTACTTCAGATCGCGAAAGAAAATTTTTTTTATTTTCAAAATCACTATTGCTTCTGAAAGCACTTGAAAATCCACTTTCTAAAAGATGTTGATCTCCCAGTGCCCAAAGTGAAGATGCTTCTTCTTTTGAAAATAAAAAATTATTTTCTAAATAAAGTGAAAGTGTGGATGGTCCTTGATCCCAATTGTCAGGATCGTTGCGTGGTTTTCCTTGATGTAGTCTTGGGTTAAGGCATGCCTGTTCATCAAAAAAACGATAAGCATAACGTGCAATGGGAATGCCCGAACTGTTGGTAATAGTAACCCATGGAGCAGAGCTAGAATCCATTACAGTGATAGATTTAGAGCTCTTCCTATATTCTAGTGCTGACGCGAATAGCTGCTCCGACCTTTGCTCTTCATGGACAGTAGCGAGTTTTGAAAAAGGTTTAATTTTTTTATTGAGGTTAACGATATTATTATTGTCCCTAGCCGTTTGGAGATAGCATTCTATTTTTTCTTGAGGGATGTGAGGAAAATCGAGGAGTAACTTCAAATCACCAGAAATAAGTGGCATCAGTTGTTCTTGTGTTGTCAGGTTTGTTACACCTGCAAGTAAGATATGATCTTGAGGTGTTTCTCCAATGAGCAATTGAGGATTGTTTTTTGTTGCTAGAGTTAATTGACTTATTCCTGAAGCAAGCCCTGATTCAGCAGCTAAGACCGCTTGATAAGAGGCGCAATTTGAAAGAGCACGTCTTTTTTCAAAAATAATTTTTTCTAGAAGCAATATTACTAACATGCTCAGTGCTAATAAAAGCAACAGTGTTGCTAACAAAGCAGAACCACGTTTCTCAAAAAATGATTTTTTGGAGGTAGACTGGAGGCTGAAGGCTGGAGGTTGGAAGTCAGACAACATTGTAAACTGCGGATTCCTTTCAACACTGTGCACATCAATAAAAATCATTCGTGAAAGGTATAGATATCACTGTCGAAAGAAAGTAACGCGGTATTGTTTTGCCAAAAGCTAGATGGACTTCGATGAGTGAAGTTGTTGGTATGAGCTCACACGATAGAAGATGTGTTGCAATCAGCTTGCAATGGGCTTCTTTAGGAGTTGCTCTATTATAGAGTTCTTCTAATTTGCCATCATGAAGTGCGGCTAGTGTTTCTTTTGCCGTGGCAAGAAAGCGATAATAATAACCTTGCCTTTTTGCATCAAAAAAATAGGCCACAGCGACAAGATCATCATTAGCATTTCGTGTGAGAAAACAAAAATCGGACGGATTGTTAAATATTATTGGCATAGATTTTGAAGCATTTCTCAAATCTCGATCAAGAAGATGCATCAAGGTGCGACCTTCGTTCATCAAGGTTCCTTCTTCTTCCAATTCGCTCCACATTTTTACGGTTTGAATTCCTGTTGTAGCTAGCAGTGTCATAATAACTGCCAGCAAGGCTAAAGAGATGAGCATCTCAAACAAACTGTAACCTGTAGTTTGCAACCTATCATGTTGCTTCATGGTTCATGGGGGAGGGACTTCACATTAGAGAGATAAAAAGTAAACTCTGAATGATGCCGCTTCTTATCGGGAAGAGTTGAAGGGGTGCTAATCACAATAGCAACAGAAGCCATCTCTGGAGGTTGAGGTATGATGGAAACTTTTGCCAAGCTTGTAATTGGCTCTTCATGGAGTGGAGCATCATACTCTGCAGCGCTGACTTCACGACGAGGGCGACCTTGAACATCATAGGCAAAATAATGTTCCGAAGCTTGATCAAGTGAGAGTCGTAAACAGTGATTCGGGTTTTTAGCCCAATCGGGAGCTGTGGCTACAAAAGCTTCTGGGACGGTGGCCTGTAGTGTGTTGATGATTCGCTCCGCAATAAAGGTTGCGCCAATTTTTTCTTGATTCTCAAGATGGCTTCGTTTTGCTTTTGGAAAAAAAGTAAAAACAACTCCAGCAGCAATCGCAATGATAGCCAGTGCTGCGATCATTTCTAAGAGTGAAAAACCATGTAGCGAAGAGTGCTTTGTAAGCATAGCAATAAGGCTCTTATCATAAAATGCTGATAATAGCGAGAAGAATATTCCTGTTAATAGTCCTAACTCGGGTGTTTCTTAAAAATGGTATCAGTCTGCGGCTTCGCCAAAGCCGGTGGATACTTATTTCCAGGAATGTTTCGGATAACGCCGCGAAAGTTCTTCTTTGATTTTGGGATATGTTGTTTTCCAAAAAGAAGCAAGGTCGCGTGTAACTTGAATGGGTCGACGATTGGGTGCCAAAATTTCAATTGTCATCAAAACCTTTCCTTGAGCCAATTTGGGAGCCATTACTAAGCCGAAGAGATCTTGAATAGTAGCGCTTAAAATCACATCTCCATTGGATTGATAGCGTAGATTAGCTTTGCGACCACTAGGCAATGCATAATGAGTCGGTGCTAATTTTAAAAAAGCTGCTCGTTGAGCTGAAGTGAGTAATGTTTCTAATGCAGGAGTGGAAGCTCTATCTTTGACATCGCGATAACTGAGGGCTCCTTGGCACCATTGTTCGAGCGCTTGAAAGCGAAGCGTTTCACTCCATGTTTCCAGGCCTAGTTCCGGATGAAAATGTTGGAGCCATTCGTAGCGTTGAATCCACGCCGTCGCTTCTTCACTCCAAGTTGGTAATGGAAGTTCGGAGTCAATAATGCCACGAGCTAGGATTTTACTCGCTTCTAGAGAAGGGGTGACATCACGTGTGATGGATTCCAAAACAAGATCGCGAAAAACTTTTTCTTTTTTTTCTACAACACGATTAGTCGTAGTGTCAAAACAGAGCTCTACCTTGTCAGAAAAATCAGCAGGAAAAATTTTCCGTAACATGCCTTCATCAATTGCTGTAGCCATCGAGAGTTGAATACGAACATCGCCGCTGCTCTGACCTATTTCATGAATTTCAGTGGCGACTAATAAGCGACTTTCCATGGCAGCACTTTCTTTAACAAGCATGCCTCGGCGTCCATGCACCATGTCGCAGAGAAGAGTTCCTGCACTGCGACGGCGTGCAATTTGGTCGGAAAATCCAGCTAGAATACATTGAGCAATAGATTCGTCACTTGGCGGAGTATTTTCGATTTTCAGACCTTGAGCTTGTGCTAAGTTAAGAAATTGATCAAAAATCTTGGCTACTTGTCTTGCCGCATCAGCATGAATGGCTAATTTGCGGCAGGCATCCGTTTTAAAATTATTTCGCTGCGCCCAAGAAAAAATACGTGAGAGCACCAAAAAATCAGAGCTTCCGCCGCCAAAAAGATCACGACGTGTTTCTTCTGTTTTACGGTCGGTACGGAGGAGTAATGGGCGTGCCTGAGTTAAGGCTGCCATTAAGGCTGCAGCTCGAATACAACCCAGTTTTTCTGCAGCTAACAACATTGCCGCGTAGCGAGGATGTGTTGGGAAAGTTAGCATGCGTTCGCCTCGTTCGGTGATTTTTCCTTCATGGTCGAGCGCTCCCAGATCATGTAGTAATATTTCTGCTTTTTTAAAAGAAGATTCTTGAGGAGCTTCCAGCCAGCGAGCTTTATGAGAAAGTTCTAATTTTTTTAGAAGCAACAAGATTTCAGCAAGATCGACGCGATGAATTTCAGGAACATCACGAAGAGACCGACGTGTATGATCTCGTTCGGTCCAGAGGCGCCAGCAGATTCCTGGTGCTGTTCGGCCAGCTCTTCCAGCACGTTGATCTGCAGAAGCAGCGCTAATTTTTTCAATGAGGAGCGTATTCATTCCACGTCGAGCATCAAAGCGTGCAATTCGTGCCAAGCCTGCATCGATAACGCCGGTGACACCATCAATGGTTAACGATGTTTCAGCGACATTCGTGGCCACAATAACTTTACGAACGGTGCTTGGCTTGACCGCAACATCTTGATCTGCTGGTGGAAGTTCGCCATGTAAAGGAAAAAGCATGACATCAGAAGGAAGCTCCGCTCGTAAGGCCGTGATCGTGCGTGTAATTTCATATGAGCCTGGCATGAAGATAAGGAGATGACCTGGAGTCTGTAAAAGCATTTTGCTTGCTGTTCTTGCAGCGAGGTCCCAAATTTTTTCTTCAGCTGATTCTTGTCTCAGGTAGTTGATGCTAACAGGATGCATGCGACCAGTAGAACGAAGCACCTTGCACGGGTTGAGATAGGTTGCTAAGGCATCAGTATCGAGTGTTGCTGACATGACAATAATTTTCAGGTCAGGGCGTTTCGATTCCTGCAAATGAAGTGCCTGCATTAAACTAATATCGCTGTAGAGATGACGTTCGTGAAACTCATCAAAAATCAAAGTAGAGATTTTACTGAGAGTGGGATCTTCTAACATTTGCCGTAATAAAATCCCTTCGGTTACAAAGAGGAGCCTAGTCTCGGAGCTGTATTGAAGATCATGACGAATGCAATATCCAACTTCCTCTCCAAGAGGGGAGTTTCGTTCTTGAGCAACCCTAGCAGCAAGCATTCGTGCGGCTAAGCGGCGGGGTTGTAAAATTACTGATCGTCCATTTTCTAATAAACAGCTTTCTAAAAGAAATTGTGGTATTAGTGTTGATTTTCCAGAACCAGTTGGAGCCTCAATAATGAGACGATTGGTTTTTTGCAACGAGGTAATAATTTCTTCTCGAAGTTCTTCAATAGGGAGAGAGCGATTTCTATTCACGTTTGTAGGATAATCACTCTAGAATAGCATCTGTTAAATGGTGATGAAGAATAAAACAATGCAAATTTTTATCATGTTTCTATTTCTAGGAACATGGGGACTCTATGGGAAAAATGGAATATTAACTTCTCAGCAGATGAAAACAGCTGTCTATCTCGATGGGATGAGTGTTCCATCGCCTGGAGAAATTTTTACAGCAATTAATAAAGTGAGTCGTCCTAATTGGGCAATGCTGTCTCACAGTGGAGGTGCTCCAATAACGACGAATCGAGCTCAGCTAGCACTGGCGGTAGGGCTCTTAGTAACAAATGGTTTTATTTCTGTAGAAGCCCAAGATGGGCAACAGGTCAAAAATATTGGACGTGATATCATGGCGTTTTCAAAAGCATTAGGTGTCAGTCAAAATATTTTGAGTCGTGGCAACAACCTGATTGAATTTGCTGATCATAATGAATGGGACGCTTTGCGCCAGGAATTAGAAGCCACAGAAAATGAAGTCAAGACCAGTGACGCTAACTTCTGCAGGAGCTTGGCTTCGAGGGTTAGAAGTTGCTGCAGGAATTGTTGTTAATAACTATTCGCCAGAAGGAGCTGCTCTACTCGATGAGCCTTTACTTGCGAAGCACCTCGCAACGGACTTAGAAGAGCTCTCTCTAAAATTGAAAAATGATTCTTTAGTCATTCAAGTTCGAGAGACACTTTTAGAAATTGCGAGAATTTTAGAAAAAGAAAATCATCACCTTAGTAAAGAAGTTCTTTCTCAGATTGAAAAAAAAGCAAGTCGTGTGATTGAAGTTATTAAAACATCACCTTCAAATAACAACGTTTCATAACCCCAAATAGGCTCTCAAAAACACAAGCTTATGAAAAAAAAGCAGGCTAAAATTATTTTTGGAATACTTGGTTTAGCAATTGCTACCACAGTAATTTTTTTTCTATGGAAAACTTTGGTTTCAGAAAAAGAAGTTGCGCCAGTTGTTTCTCCTGCTGATTTTGTTGAGTCCAAGCGTCATGCCTTAGATCTTTTGGGAGGATTAGTGAATCATGGATTTCATGTGAGAGATGAAGTTTGGGAAGTTTCTTTAAAGCCCAAAAAAATGGAATTGCTGGAATTGACACTTTTTGCAGGAAATCAGTATTGGTTTGCTGTATCAGCATCTTCGCCAGCTCAGCGGCTGAAGTTAGCTCTTTATGATGATCAGGGAAATCCTGTGATGCTTGACCTTTGGAAAGATGATCATGTGATGCCAGGGGCGCGCACGGCTGGAGGGGTTCTTGTTGCGCGAAGTGGTAAATACTATGTTGGAGTAGAGTTGCTCGATGAGGAAGAAAATATGAGAGTTATCCCAGCGAGCCTTGTTTACGCATATCAATAAAAGTTGATTATCCATTCATATGAACGGCTACCAACTGCCATCGCTTCATTTCTATTCATGTTGTTAGGTTGAATGACAACGATGAAGAGATGGTTCCACAATAGCAGCCATGGCTTTGATATCGAGGAGGCCTCCCAAAAAGTCGTTAATCTTCCTTGCAGCCGTCATCGGATCAGCGAGGAGTTGTGTATGAGAAAGTTGAAGGACGCTCCAAGGACGTTGACGAATAATCTCAGAAGTTTGCACTTCAAAAGAGACATAGGCTTGCTTGAGATCTTCAAAAGAGGCAATTTCTCCTGCCATGCGGTGCTGTGAGGTAATGACTTCTTCGAGTGCTCGTCTAATCCAGATGATATGACAATTTAAATCTTGTGGCAGTTCCCAGAGTAGCGGGATAACAATTTTTGCTGCCTTGCCTGGTTCGAGCAGATGAGTATGGTTTGCTATTTCTTTAAATTTTTCATGTTCAAAATAACCGAGAGGATTGTGTTGATCAGGGAGGCGTTTGTAATCAGTGATTGCATCAATTCCTCCTGCTGTGAGCATCTGCATTAAGAGTGAAGTTCCCGAGCGAGGAAGGCCAGTGACAATGATCGGTTGTTGAGTCGATGGATGTTTGCTGATTCCTTGTTCTGTAGAAGTAAGAGTAGATAGGCTTCTGTTCTGGTGGTGTAAAAATCTTAAAGAGGAACCACTCAAAGAGTTTTTTAATTTTGTTAAGCGCTTGGTAGCGTGTTCAGCGAGCTTTGTATAGCGTTGCTCTAGCCCGGATCTTTCATCACTCTCGTGACGAGAAAGCCGCGAAGGCTGATGGGGCAAGGCAGACGAAGGATTTTTATCAGGGCTGTATGAGTCCATACTGTCCTGATCAAAATTCAAGTCTAACGCAGCAGCCATCGGACTTCCCGGCTTTCGCAGTAGAGAGGGATGAAAGATTCGGGCTAGCTCTTTGTTCTTTTCTTCTTGAAGGGCAATTGTTGCTAGTAGTTTGTAAGCTTGAGGTCGTTTTAAAAAACTACTAGCTGCTTGACGTGCCGCAGTTCGGGCTGCTGACCATTTATGCTGCGCTGCTAAAGCTTTTCCCAGTTCTAACCAGGCAGCATGATCTAAAGGATGGCGCTTCAAAGCCTCTTGTGACAGAGCAACAGCTTGTTCAAAGTGACCTTGCTCATTTTGATGAGCCGCCATAGCAACTAACGGTGATGATTCCTCTTTTTTCCAAGTTGCAAGAGTGTGCAATAAGGCAAGAGCTTGTTCATTCCATCCATGGAAAAAGCAAATGTCAGCTGCCTGCATAACAAGTGAAAAGTTTTTAGGGGAAAATTCAGCGCAGGCATAGAGTTGTTGAGCTATCTGTTCTTCAGGATTGATAAGCCAATCTGCGAAGAGTCGGGCAAAATCAATAGTTGTAGGATCTAATTGAGCACGTGTTGTAAGGTGTCTCCATTCTAAAATTTCCATTGTTGAGAGCGACACATGGGGATCGTAATTTTTTGTTTGCAGTGCTTGATAAGCCTGCCAAGCATCGCGTACACGATGAAAAACAAATTGCTTTAAAGCTGCTGAGGCCTGTTCTTTGGACCCGAGTGCTCGATAGCATTCTGCTAGTGTCGTAAGAATGTCTGTTCGTTCAGGAGAATTGTGATGTGCCCGTTCTAGTAATGGCATGGCAGCATCGATGCGATCATTTTCTAAATACGAGAGGGCTTCGTACAAGAGGTGGTCTGTATGAGCAGTAGAAAAAATATGCTGATGATCCAATGGAGCTTGAGGAAGATAACCCAAAGCAATGAGCTGTCGCAGTGCCATGTTAGTGGCTTGTTCACACGGTTCTTGAAGTTGTTTTTTAGCAGGGCGACTCACTACTTGATCCCAAGATGGAATGGTGTGAACAGAAAGAGGATTCTTAAAAATTTCGCTAAGGACATTTCCTTTCATGTCTCTACCAATAGGAAGTCCTGAGAGCGCTAAAAGTGTAGGACAAACATCTAAGAGTGAGGCATGTGTCACCAGGGAATCCTCTTTGATATTTGGGCCTGCTATAATCAACGTTCCAATAGGGGCATGTTGATCACACGGTGCTGTTGTATTAATCCCTAAAGAATGAGGCTTTCGATCATCATGATAAAAACCATGATCAGAAACGAGCATGATGGTGGTTTCTTCTCCGGCAGCTGCAACAAGTTCTCCAATCCACTCGTCATAGAGATCGTAGGAGCGATCGATGAGTTCGCCATAATGCTCGATGCCAAGCTCGTCAGCATGACCAGTGGTAGGTTCTCGGAAAGAAGTTCCTTGATGTGAAAAACTATCGAGGCCGATTAAATAGAGCGTCGTGAAATTCCACGGATGTTCTTTCATCAGGCAGAGAGTGGTCTGCAAGGTCGTTAAGTCTTCAGCAAGAATTTTTGCAATGGCAGAAACGCGCCAATCAACAGTTGGATCAATTTCATAAAGTTTTGGAATCAGTCGCTGAAGGAGTTGTGTAGAGAGTTGTTGGGGGTGGCAACGACATTTTGCTAATTTTTCAGCAAGAGAAGACGGGGTAACACTACTTGGTTTAACTTCCCAAGGAATGTTGCATGGAAATTGAGCTACTCGAAAAGTCTCATCAACCATGACACCACGAATTTTTTCAGCAGGAGCTGAATTCCACCATCCTACAACATGAGAAGTTTGATGTGCCGAAGAGAGTATTTCCCAAATTGCAGGTGAAGAGCGCGAGGAGCTATCATAGGTATGCAATCCTTTTCCTGAGGATGTCGGTAAAATAAAACCTGTGATGTTATGTTGATAAGGGCGTTTTCCAGTTGAGATCGTTGCCCAAAGTGCTGGAGAAAAAAGAGGCCGCAAGGAACGGAGAGGGCCGCTAGCGCCTCTTTTCATCAACTTAGCGAGATTGGGCAGTTTTCCTGCGGCGATTTTTTCAGATAAAAGGTCCCAATCAGTAGCATCTAAACCGATGAGGAGAATTTTTGAATGAGGATGGTCCTGGATGGCAGGGTCGATGACTTTCATTGATTGATGACAATTTGGAGAGTAGAAAAAGTAAAGAGTGAAGGGTAAAGTGTAAAGAGTACTAACCCGGATATTTCACGTCAATTCTACTGCGGCTTGCGAGAGCGAGGTGTATACTGCGTCAGTCTAGCCCGGATATTTCATCCCTCTCTACTGCGAAAGCCGGGAACGCCGATGGCTGCTGCG
>CAYYAN010000016.1:0-11836 GCA_964469825.1 uncultured Chthoniobacter sp.
AGTTGGAGTCCCTAATTGCAGGTCGTTCTCGTGTTCAAGGAGGAGCACAACCTTTTGTTGGAAATGATCTTCGCAAGACGATTGATCGGGCAGAGGAAGAACAAGAAAAACTGAAAGATGAGTATCTCAGCGCAGAACACTATTTATTAGCACTCAGCGACGAAAAAAATAAGGCAGCTTCTTTATTAAAAAATCAAGGTGTTTCGCGTGACAAGCTCATGAAAGCATTGGTAGAAGTGCGGGGCAGTCAACGGGTGACGGATCAAAATCCGGAGGGAAAATATCAGTCTCTTGAAAAATATGGTCGCGATCTTACAGAGCTGGCACGCCAAGGAAAAATCGACCCAGTTATTGGACGCGATGAAGAGATTCGCCGCACGATGCAGGTGCTTTCCAGGAGGACTAAAAACAATCCTGTTCTCATTGGGGAGCCAGGTGTTGGTAAGACTGCTATTGTAGAAGGTCTTGCTCGTCGTATTGTAAGCGGTGATGTTCCCGAGTCTCTAAAAAATAAACGGCTCATTGCGATGGATCTTGGCTCTATGATTGCTGGTGCAAAATTTCGCGGTGAATTTGAAGATCGGCTCAAAGCTTTTTTAAAAGAAGTCACGGATTCTGAAGGAAAAATTATTCTCTTCATTGATGAGTTGCATACGATTGTTGGTGCAGGTGCAGCTGAAGGAGCTGTGGATGCTTCTAATTTACTGAAGCCTCAGCTGGCTCGTGGAGAATTGCGTACGATTGGTGCTACGACTCTCGACGAATATCGCAAGTATATTGAAAAAGATGCCGCATTGGAACGTCGCTTTCAACCGGTGATGGTTGAGGAGCCAAGTGTCGAAGATACGATTGCTATTTTGCGTGGGCTTAAGGAGCGTTATGAGATCCATCATGGCGTGCGCATTCAAGATGCAGCGTTGGTTGCAGCGGCGATTTTGTCACATCGCTATATTTCTGATCGCTTTTTGCCAGACAAGGCTGTTGACCTCATTGATGAAGCAGCATCGCGATTGAAGATCGAATTAGATTCCATGCCGACTGAGATTGATCAACAAGAGCGTTCAATCATGATGCTTGAAATGGAGCGTCAGGCGTTGCGCAAAGAAAAAGATGCCGCAAGTAAGGAGCGTCTTGAAAAATTAGAAAAAGAATTGGCAGAAACAAAAGAAACTGCATCGACCCTCAAGGCCAAGTGGCAAAAGGAAAAGGAGGAGATTGGGAAATCTCAAAAGCTCAATGAAGAAATTGAGAAACTCAAAAATGATTTAGCTAAAGCCCAACGTGAAGGAGATTTTGCCAAAGCAAGTGAGATTCAATATGGACGCATTCCTGAATTGACCAAGCAATTAGAGGATCATAATGCTAAGATGGCTAAGAGTGGCCAGCAGGCCTTACTCAAAGAAGAAGTAACCGAAGAGGATATCGCCAAAGTTGTTTCCGTTTGGACTGGGATTCCTGTTTCTAACTTGCAAGAAGGGGAACGGCAAAAATTGATCAAAATGGAAGAGAGACTGATTGAGCGAGTTGTTGGACAACAACAGGCTATCAAGGCTGTTTCTAACGCTGTTCGTCGTGCTAGAGCGGGATTGCAAGAAGAGAATCGTCCCATTGGATCATTCATGTTCCTTGGTCCAACAGGTGTTGGAAAAACAGAGTTATCGAAAGCTCTCGCTGAATTTCTTTTTGATGATGAGAATGCAATCGTGCGCCTTGATATGAGCGAGTACATGGAAAAACATACTGTGGCACGCTTAATTGGAGCGCCTCCGGGTTATGTTGGTTACGATGAAGGGGGGCAACTCAGTGAAGCGGTTCGTCGTCGCCCTTATAGTGTGATTCTTTTTGATGAAGTAGAAAAAGCTCATAGTGATGTCTTTAATGTTCTCTTGCAAGTTCTCGATGATGGGCGTATCACTGATGGCCAAGGCCGTACGGTTGATTTCAAAAATACCGTTATCATCATGACCAGCAACATCGGCAGCACAGCGATCATGGAAGATCTTCAGGTTGAAGAACGGAATCGACGTGTGATGGAGGCCCTCCGCGGGCACTTTCGTCCAGAGTTTATTAATCGAATCGATGAGATTGTGATTTTTGATCGTCTGACCGACAAAGAAATAGGTGATATTGTCGCGATCCAATTGAAGCGACTGATGTATCGTCTTGAGAAACAAAAACTCCATCTCGAACTTTCGGAAAAAGCAAAGCTTTATCTTGCGAAAGAAGGCTACGATCCTGCTTACGGAGCCCGTCCACTTAAGCGTGTGATTCAACAAAAGATTTTAGATCCGCTTAGTATGGAGATCCTTGATGGAACGTTGCACGAAGGCGATACCGTGCTTGTCGAAGTCGAGAAGGAGAAGCTGGTATTTAAGAAAAAGTAAAGGTATCCGTTCACACGAATGGATAAGTAAAGAGTGAAAGGTAAAGAGTGATGAAATATCCGAGTTAACACTCTACGCTCTTCACCCTTTACTCCTTACTCCGTAAAGGAGGATAGCGATAGACCAAATGAGGAAACGATTGTTCAGCGCGGAGGTGATGTTGATGAATCATTTCTTCAACAGCCTGCAAAGCGCCTAGACACGTGCTTTGCAAGGCATCGTCAAAAATAAGATATCCACCTGCCCGATGCAGGTGAGGAAGGGTGACATCAATGGCATAACGCGTGCTTTCGTAAAGATCACAATCAATATGGGCAAGAACAATTTTTTGACTTTTTTGAAGAAGAGGACTCGCTGTTTCTTCAAAAGGACCTTTTACAAAAACTAAATTAGTCAACCCGCATTTTTCTTTGTATTCCAAGAGTTCTTGAAAAGAAACATGTTCAAAATCTTTTGCATGATGAAAATTGATCATCGATTCTGAAAAGGGCATTCCTTCAAACGTATCGAGTGCATAAATTGTTCCTGAGAATCCAAGTCTCTTGGCCACATTCGCTAGGAAAATAGCTGATCCGCCACGATAAGCTCCAAATTCAATAATATCTCCATCGAGTTTTTTACATCCATATTTGAGAATAAGAAAAAGATTCATTAAGCGAGATTCTGTCACCAAGGGACGATGTTGAATCAATGCTTTGCTTTCAATATAGAGAGGATCGTTTGCAATAAAGGGGTCAATGGCATTGCATTGTAGAGCGCAAGCGCGCGCATAGCCTGCCATCACATTTCGTCCTTGAAGAATGTGAGAAGAGTGATTGGAGTGTGCTGTAGGGAGAAAGATTTTAACCGATTTTTGAAGAGAGTCAGACATATTTTGGAATACTAGGATAACGATAGACGATATGAGGATATGCCTGTTCTGCGTAGAGTTGATGCACCTCAATCATCTCTTCCATCGCTTGTAGTGGGCCTAGACCATTGCTATGAATAGGATCGTGCAAAACAAGATATCCTCCTTGAGGATGCATGTAAGGAAGGGCGGTAGAGAGAGCATAATGCGTCGACGCATAAGTTTTACAATCAAGATAAGCTAATAAAATTTTTTGAGAACGATGTAACAAGTCAGAAGCGGTTTTTTGAAAAAGACCTTTGATAGGAATTAAGTTTGTTAAACCAAGATGGCTGATGCGCTCGCATAAAATTTCAAATGAAGTATTTTTAAAGTCATCTGTTATTAAAAAATCAAGAATGGGATCAGGTTTTGGAATGACATCAAAAGTATCGAGCGTATAAATTGTTCCCTTGATTTCAAGCCTCTTAGCAACGTTGGCCATGAAAATAGCAGATCCTCCGTGGTAAGAACCAAATTCGATCATATCTCCAGCTTGTGATGGAAGGCCATATTTCATAATTAGGAAAATATTCATCAAGGAGACTTCATGTGTGAGGGAAAGATCTTCAATGAGTTTTAAACTCTCGTTAAAAACAGGATCTTGCTGCACAAAAGAACGAATAATATTAAATTGAAGTCCCCAGCCACGAACATAACCCGCGATAACATTCCTTCCTTTGATCACGGAGGAAGGCTTGTTTTGATGAAAGTCGATTAGAGCTTGATCAACAGCATTGGTTGCTTGAGGAAGTGCTGCCAATTTTTGAAATCGTTCAAAATGAGGTTGCATAAAAAAAGCTATAGTTTGCAGGCATTGAGGCTAGCGCGATTTTTTTTATTTTCATTCCCATTTTTAGGATTATTTTTAACTCATGAATGCATCATTGCCGAAACCCCTTTCTGAGGCAGAGCCTGGACCTGTTTTGTTAGTCGATCGTTTAGAGGGCCACGAAAAAGTTTGCCGTCGCTTACGTGAAGTTGGCTTTTGTGAAAAGGCGGAAATTCAGTTACTGAGCCGTGGCGGGCAGATCATTTGTAATGTTTGTGGAACGCGATTAGCTTTAAGTCGTGACCTAGCAAAAAAAATTTGGGTGAAGCAAGAAAGAGTAAAAGGTTAACTCAAATAATATGTTTTATCCTCTTTCTGAACTCCAGCCAGGCGATAAGGCAATCATTCGTGCTTTGCCACAAGATCAACTTCTTGCAACAAGACTGAGGGAAATGGGGCTTCTCTCTGGAACCGAAATAACGTATGTGCGTAAGGCTCCCCTTGGAGATCCGCTAGAAATCAAGGTTCGTGGCTATAGTTTGAGTTTGAGAAGTAAAGATGCCAATCTCATTTCTATAGAAAAAATTTAGGGGAAATTTCCCCTGTGTATGAATATATACCATGCCCGTTTGATTTTTCCAAAGCGCGTTGTTCGATCTTGTGTTATGCCTGCATAGCGATACGATCCTCCTCCTTTCTAGATAAAAATATTTCAAAAACATTTCAGCCTAAAAAGCCTAAAACTGGCATGCTCATATAGACTTTGCGCTGAGAAATGGGTTTTCCTTTTCTCTCTGAGTGGACTTTTTGAATGGGTATTGTTAGGATGGGAAGGCAATGGTTCCTGAAATTACTTCTTCCCCAAAACGCTATGCTGTCGTGGGCAATCCAAATTGCGGCAAGACCACACTTTTTAATGCACTGACTGGCTTGCGACAAAAAATTGGAAATTATCCAGGGGTTACAGTTGAAAAAAAATCGGGTTACTTCATTGGTCAGCATGGTGAAAAAATTGAACTGCTCGATCTTCCTGGGAGTTATAGTCTTAGTGCACACGCTCCTGATGAGCGCGTGACACGAAATGTGCTCTTCGGTTTACGCGCTGATACACCACCTCCCGATCGAGTGCTTTGTGTTATAGATGCCTCACACCTGGAGCGTAATCTTTATTTCATTACACAAGTGTTAGAACTCGGATTGCCAACGATCATTGCGTTGAATATGGTCGATCTTGCAGAAGCTGGAGGTGTTTTTATCGATTCTGAAAAACTTTCGGAACAATTGGGTGTGCCTGTTATTCCTTGTCAGGCGCATCGCCGAGAAACTCTCTTGCCTTTGAAATTAGCACTCAGCCGTGCAGAGATTACAAAAAGTAGTTGGGCCCTTCCTCTTCCTTCAGTCTTAATGCGTGCTGTTGATATGCTCACGGCAAGTTCTCTTCGCCAAGAAACAACTGATCTTTTGATCAGGGTGAAATCAACACTGCTTCTATTAAGCCCTGATACTGAAGTCGCATTACTTGCAGCAGAATTGCATATGAATGCTGCGTTAGGTGTCGTTTTGGCTCAACGCACAACACTGGATCGCGAACTGCCAACATGGCGTGAAGAATTAATTGGTGTTCGTTATCATCAGATCAATAAAATTTGCCAAACATCTCAAGGGAAAAAGATGGTTGCCGATGATGTGACAACTCATCGACTCGATGAAATTTTAACGCATCCCCTTTGGGGATGGGTTGGATTTTTAGGCATTATGAGTCTCATGTTTGTTTCGATTTTTGTGGTAGCTGCTTATCCGATGGAATGGATTGAAAAAGGATTTGATCTTTTAGGAGATTTCATTAAAGGAGTTCTTCCTGTAGGAGATTTAAGAGACTTGCTTGCTGATGGGGTTGTTCCTGGCATCGGAGGGGTTGTAACGTTTTTGCCGCAAATTTTAGTCCTCTTCTTTTTTATAGGATTGCTCGAAGACACTGGCTACATGGCCCGTGCTGCTTTTTTAATGGATCGTGTGATGAGTAAAGTAGGGTTGCATGGAAAATCTTTTATTCCGCTCTTGAGCTCCTATGCTTGTGCCATTCCAGGAATCATGGCAACACGAACTATCGAAAATTCAAAGGATCGATTAGTGACGATTTTAGTAGCTCCACTCATGAGTTGTTCTGCACGTCTACCGGTTTATGCGCTGATGATTGCTGCGCTTTTTCCTGCTGGTACTGTTTCTGTCTGGGCTAAAGGTGGGATCATGATGGGGCTTTATCTTTTTGGAACGATGGCTGCTTTGATTTTCGCTTGGCTGTTTAAAAAAACAATTTTACGTAGCGAAGTTTCGGTTTTTCTTATGGAACTACCTCCTTATCGTTGTCCAACGATTAAGCACATCGTGATGCAAATGTTTTTTCGAGCAAACATGTTTTTGAAGCGTGCAGGAACAGTGATTTTAGGGATCTCAATTCTCCTTTGGTTTCTTGCAAGCTTTCCAAAGAACCTGCCTTCAAATTCTACTGAGGTTGCGAAGGACTGTGTCGCTCTGGCGACTCCTTGTCTTTCATCAACCTCAGCGAATTTTAAAACAGGTTCTCAAGTTGATAAAGCCGCTCTGCTTGAGCAGAGCTATGCTGGACGTCTGGGGCATTTCATCGAGCCAGCAATTGCTCCGCTTGGTTTTGATTGGAAGATGGGAATCGGACTTGTAGCAGCACAAGCTGCACGTGAAGTTTTTGTCAGCACGTTAGCAATTATTTACCACGTGGAAGGTGATGAAAAAGAATTGAAAAAGAATAACGCATCTCTTCGCGAAAAATTATTGCATGAAACACGCGCGAATGGTCTTCCTGTCTACACACCTTTGACTTGTCTTTCTCTCTTGGTTTTCTTTGTGCTTTCCATGCAATGTATCAGCACTCTTGCGGTTGTCCGCCGCGAGACGAACAGTTGGAAATGGCCACTATTTCAATTTTGCTACATGACTGGAGCGGCTTATTTAGCCTCGCTATTAGTCTATCAGGGAGGATTGTGGTTGGGCTTTCAGTAAAGATAAATTGCTATGTCAACACTCCTCTCATTCTCACGAGAACTTACAGCCATCGCGCAAGCTGGGCTGACTTACACGAAAGATCCGTTTGATAAAGAACGCTTCATGCGGCTGCAAGCGATGGCGAGCGAGCTGTTGCAATTCTCTGATCCGAAGTATCTCGATTTTAAATGGCCGCAAGAGACCGGTTATTCTACTCCCAAAGTTGATGTGAGAGGAGCTGTTTTTCGCCAAGAAGAAATTTTGTTAGTCAAAGAACGTTCTTCTAAAAAATGGACACTTCCAGGTGGTTGGGCTGACATCAATAAAACGCTTCGTGAAAATGGTGAAAAGGAATATCTCGAAGAAACAGGATATCATGTTCAAGCTCGCTCGATTGTTTCTATCGTTGACATGGAACGAGCAGGTTATCCACAACAGCTTCACTCAATCTATAAAGTTTTTCTTCTTTGTGATCTCATCAGCGGAAAACCAGTAGTGAATATCGAGGTAAGTGATATTGCTTTTCATTCTCTCCATGATCTTCCAGAGCTTGACCCTAACCGAGCTAGCAAAGCAGAGATTCTACGAGCTTATGATCATTTTTTGAATCCGCAGCTGCCGACATATTTTAATTAAGGTTTTGATGAACGACTCACTTCAAAGAATCATTGCGCTCCTTCTTGTTGCTCTCACGATTATTGGTTTTTTCTACCATTGGTGGAGAAACCGTAAAAAAACTGGCTGTGGAGGTGGATGTGGATGTGCTTCGATCAAGCCGCAAATAAAACCGGTTAAAAATAAAAAGAGTGATCCTCTTTAGAAAACAAAAAATTTCTTCATGCAGGAAGAGCGACTGACTAATATAGCGTTGACTTACGCGAATGAGCTTCTTTGTGATGGAGCAGGATCTCAACTTCATCGTATTTATGGAGTGTATGCGCTTTCGAGAATGCTAAATGTTTCCTATTATCATTCTCCAATCAAAGAAATTGGGTATCAAGGAATGGTTGCTTTAGAAAAAAATGAAAATAGCGCCGAGTTATTAGAGCGCTATAATCAACTTTTTGATATTCCCTCCGATATTGAACTTCCTTTGGAATATGTCACCGTAACCTCTATCATCGGAGATCAAAAATTCTTAACTGATATGATGTGTAAAGCTAAGGAGGAAAAGAATCAGTTTTTCTTAATTAGGATGGTCTTTACTACTCCTTTGACTGACGATCATCCGGAGATTTTTCGTTGTATAAAAGACCATTCTCCTTTTAAAAAAAAGAAGTCTTCCACTTTTCGTTTAGTTATTCATGTCCGTTTGGGAGACCTTCCTATCGCACATCGAGATCGGATTATTCCTAATTTTCACTATGTTGATGTGGCGCAAGAAGTGAGTGGAGTATTACAAGAGTTTAAGATTCCATATGTTTGTGAACTACATACAGAGTTTCCAACTAAACCTATTCTAATAACAGCTCAACATCATGGTATGAAGGGGCGTATCAAGGAGCCTCTTTTATTAACGCCAGAACAATACAATCTCAAAGAATTTGATGAATTGCTTCATTTAGAAAAGCATTTTAACGAAGATCCTTTAGAGACGCTAGAGGCTTTAGCGACAGCTGATCTTCTCATTATGAGTCGCTCTTCGTTTAGCTATATTTCAGCAATGCTCAATCAAACAGGAGCCATGGTCTATTTTCCATTTTGGCATCCACGACTTCCCGAATGGCTCGAATGGACTCCTCGTATTCTTTTTAAAGAGCAATTGATGAAGTTTTGTAAAAAATGGAAAAAGGACCACGAGACATGAGGTCGTTATTGAAAAATATTGCTCTTACCTATGCTCCTGAACTTCTTGTCGATGGTTCAGGATCTCAGCTCCATCGCATCTATGGAGTTTATGCCCTTTCGAGAGCCTATAATATTTCTTACGTTCACTCACCCATTCAAAAAATTGGATATCAAGGAGTGAGAGCCTTAGAAAAAAATGAAGAAAATTTAGAGTTAGTAGAACGCTATAATAAAACTTTTCAGATCCCTTCCGATGTTGATGTTCCATCAGATGCCATCATCATGACGCAGTTTCAGGTAGAAGAAGCTTTATTACAAGAGCTCATCGAAAAAGCAAAACAAAATCCTTCACGCTTTTTTTTGCTGAGAATAGGTTTCCCCATGACCATCACTGATGCGAAGCCTATTATTTTTGAACATGCTCGAAAGCTTTCACCTTTTTCAAAAGAATACTCTTCAATCTTTCGTATTGCGATTCATGTGAGGTGGGGGGATTTGTTAATAGGGCATGAAGATCGTCTCTTACCTAATGAATACTACATTGCAGCAGCTACGAAAGCTATTGAGATACTGAGGAAGCGAAATATTTCTTTTGTTTGTGAATTGCACACGGAGTTGCCAACGGCATCATTTTTAGTAACGCCTCAACATCATGGCATAAAAAATCGGATGCAAGAGTATCGCTTAAAAAAATCTGTGATACTCACGCCAGAGCAATATCGAATTTCAGATTTTGAGGTGCTTCCTCACTTGCAAAAACGTATCAATGAAGATCCGATTACAACACTAGAAGCGTTATCTACAGCCGATTTGCTGATCATGAGCAAATCTTCTTTCAGTTACCTGGCCGCTCTTTTTAATCAAAAAGGAAAATCGCTCTATGCTCCTTTTTGGCACCCGCCAATGTCAGATTGGTTGCGACCTTTTCCACCAGTTTTTTTTGAAGAACAACTAGAAGAATATTGTGAGGAGTGTTTATCAGAACACTCCCATTTGAGTAAACGGCATTGGGGCTAAAACGGAAGTCCAGGGATGCCAAGGCCAGCTGTTAGCTTGCCCATTTCTGTTTCGCTCAATTTTTTGGCATCACCCATGGCTTGACGGACAGCGCTAAGAATGAGATCTTCCAACATTTCTACGTCATCAGCAGAAACAACTTCAGGTGCAATTTTGAGAGATAAAATTTCGCCGGTTCCCGTTGCTGTAACAGTTACGCGACCGCCACCAGAAGTTGCTTCTACTGTGCGTTGCGCGAGTTCTTCTTGGATCTTAGCCATTTTCTTTTGAGCCGTGGCTGCCGCTTGCATCATCTTTCCAATATTCATAAAATTTCTTTTTTAAATAATTTTCTGTTGTGAACTAGTTCGTTGCTGTGGGCCTCGTCGCTTCACGTCTACAAATACGATCAGCGTCTGTGTTC
The DNA here is from genome assembly GCA_964469825.1 of uncultured Chthoniobacter sp. GTDB lineage: Bacteria > Verrucomicrobiota > Verrucomicrobiia > Chthoniobacterales > UBA6821 > CAIWMF01. The sequence continues at coordinate 10,272 of CAYYAN010000016.1, forward strand.
GTTGACGCCTTGTATTTCATCAGCATTAGGTCGTTTTAAAAAGAAATTTCGGAATTAAAAATTTTAGGTGGTTATTGCATTAGGGAAGCATTTTTGAAGATGATGGATGTATGGAGCAAAGAATATCACGACTTGATAAAGTGGGGCTTACTTATGCTAATGAGTTTTTTTCCGATGATATTGGTTCTCAGTTACATCGTCTCTATGGAATTTATGTCCTTGCCCGATATTTAAAAATTGCTTACATCCATTCACCGATACGGAAAGTCAATGATCAGAGATTTGGTTTTTTTGAAGGAATTCAAAGCAATTCTGATTTAGTTGAGTTAGTAAACAAAACTTTTCAGATTCCTCCAGACATTGCTCTTCCACATGGAGGAAGAGTTTACACAATAAGAGAGACGACGCTTGATTTTCTTGCATCCATTAGGGCTCAAGCAACTGATGACGAACATTTCCATTTTATTAGGTTAGGAGATCCTCTAGCGATTATTAATGATCACCCTGAAATCTGGAGTTTTGTTGAAGAGGTATTTCCTTTTAACAAAATTCGTAATAATGCATTTTTAAAAATAGGTATTCACGTTAATGGGGCCGATTGCTTTATAAAAAATCGAGAACAAATGTTGCCTTATGACTATTTTGTTCAAGTTGTAATGAGGGTGACAAAGGTTTTAATAAAGCACCAAATGCCTTTTGTCTGTGAGCTTTTTAGTAATATTCCCTCCAAGTGCCTCACCATAAAGAGAGGTTCATTAGGAGATGGGCCTCATCACATTGATCAGTTTGTCGCGCTCACACCAGAGATGTTTCGACTTGATCAGTTCGAACAGGTTCCTTGTTTAAAAAAAGTGATCAATAGCAATCCTATAGAAATTTTGAAGTCGTTGGCATCAGCCGATATTCTCATCATGAACCCGTTCTCACTAAGTTATGTGGGAGGGTTAATAAATCAAACAGGACTTGTTATTGTTCCGCCTTCAATTCCTTCTACGTTGTCTCGTTGGATAAAGTGTGATCAAGAGTTAGCGGAAAAGATAGAGGATTGCTGTCAAATATGGAAAAAAACACGCGAATTTGTTCCTAGTAAATTTTTTTCTTTTCCCTCAGGCCATAGTGCTGGGCAGGTAAAAAATCTAGCGCTTACCTATGATAATACTTCTCTCATGGATGGAGCGGGGTCACAGCTTTGTCGTATCTATGGTATCTATGCCTTTGCTCGCCAATTGAATGTTTCCTATTATCATTCACCACTTGAACGAATCGGATATCAAGGTGTCATTGCTTTAGAAAAAAATGAAGAGAATGTTGAGTTGCCAAAAAGGTATAATGAAAAATTTAATATTCCTTCTGATGTCGAAATCCCTCCGCATGCTCAAGTGACGAGGTTAATTTTTGCTGATAAAAGAAGCCTCACTTATTTAAAAGAAAAGGCTCAAGCGGAGCCTCATCAATTTTTTTTAGTAAAGATTTCATCGGCAAGTGCCATGGTTGGTAATGTGCCCTTGGCTTGGGAGTATGCGCGTGCTCTTTCTCCATTTAAGAAGGTGAAGACAAGTTTTCAG
>CAYYAN010000016.1:11846-14057 GCA_964469825.1 uncultured Chthoniobacter sp.
AAACGCTTACTTCCGAATCAATATTATATTGATGTTGTCACAAAAATAATAGAAACCTTGAAGCGATGGGAGATTCCGTATTGCTGCGAACTTCATACTGAGTTGCCGTCACATCCCTTTATCGTGAGTCCCGATTATTATGGCATAGAAGGACGTCTTGAAGAGCCGATGATTTTAGATCCTGAACGTTATCATGTAGGAGATTTTGAGGTATTGCCTCATTTGAAAAAATTTATCAATGAAGATCCGATTAAAACATTAGAAAGGCTAGCAACGGCTGATATTCTTATTATGAGTCGATCAGCTTTTAGCTATTTGGGAGCTCTGTTTAACGAGACAGGAACAGTTGTTTATTTTCCCTTTGAATATCCACCCATGCCAGGATGGCTGCACTTTCATCCTCTTCCTCTTTTTGAAGAACAGCTTGAGGAAGGCTCTAAGAAGTGGAAATTAAAAAACACTAGTAGCATTTTAAAACGCTCTAAATAATTTCTGCCTTAAAAATTTCGAGAGCTTCTTGAATCAGTGGGTCATTTTTGAAATTCGCTAAAGCTTCCGGAGTGAGTGGTGTTCCAGTGGGAGCCGCTGGAACAGGAGCGGGCTTGGAAGAGGTGATCTTGGCTGGAGTAGGTGAAGGAGTTGGTGCTGGAATTTTTTCTTCAAAAATTTCTTCGTGTATTTCTTCAGCAATTTCTTCGCCTGTGAATTGAGGTATCAGTTCAATCGAGATCCCGCAATTTTTGGAAAGACACTCTTGAATTTTTTTGCGAGCTTGAGGCCAAAAGAGTGTTTCCGTTTGGGATTCGCACGAGGGAGGGAATTCGACAATAATTTTATTACCACGTTGCTCTAAAAATTTTCCTGAAGCTACCCAACCGAATTTTAATTTTGATTCCAATGCCAATTGCTCAGCAACAGGAGTCCAAGGATTGGAAGAGGGTTGAGGGCTGAAGGCTGAAGGCTGAAGGCTAGAGTCTGAGGTAGAAGCTATGCTGGTAGAAGCAGAATGAGAGGTAGAGGCTGGAAGATGAGAGATAGGAAGCGCTGTTTGGTTGAAGTTAGAAGTTGAAGCCAAGACAGAATCATTAGTAACGTTGATATTTTTAACTTCAACTGGCAATTTTTGCGAAGCGACCTCCTGCATGACAGGGGCTACTGATGTTTTACTAGCATTAGCAACTTTTGCAGTGACCGGCGTTTTCTTTGCTTCAACTTTTAACTTCAACTGCGGCAAAGCCGATTGCTTTCTCGCTTGTGGATCTGCCAAGACGGAAAGTGCATCGAGTACATCATCGAGGCTCACTTCTTGAAGTAAATGAATGACTTTAATGATAAGGATATCGAGTTGTAATTTTTTATTAGTGGACCAACGTAGTCGGCTTTCTGCGTTTCCTAATTCTTCTAAAAGTAGGAGAAGTTTTTCTGTGGAGACGAGAGTTTCTAATTCAGCAAAAAAAGAATTGTTTGAAGTTGGAGAAACTTTTTCTACCAAAAGGTCACGTACAAAACTAATAAAGTCTGTTAACAATCGAGCAAGATCTTTTCCAGCATGACTCTGTTCCTCTAGAAGCGTCAGTGCTCTAGGCGTATCTTGTTGAAAGACTGCTGTTGCTAGTTGTCGAATAATTTCTCGTGGTGTAAACCCAAAAACTTCCTGAACATCATTAGCATTAATCTTGTTTCCACAGAATGAAACGACTTGATCTAACATTGACTCAGCATCACGAAGAGCGCCGTCAGCTCCGTGAGCCAAAGCCTGAGCAGCGTCAGCTGCAAGTGACATTTTTTCTTTGGAAGCAATTTCGAGAAGATGTTTTGAGATAAGTTCTTCAGAGAGACGATGAAGGTCAAAGCGTTGGCAGCGACTGATGATCGTGGCAGGAAGTTTTTGAGCTTCTGTCGTTGCAAAAAGAAATTTCACATGCGGTGGGGGCTCTTCAAGTGTCTTCAAAAGAGCATTAAAAGCCGCTGTCGTGAGCATATGGACTTCATCAATGAGATAAATTTTGTAATGGCCTCGAGTTGGTGCGAAGGCAGCATTTTCACGAAGAGTCCGAATGCTTTCAACGCTGTTGTTGCTTGCACCATCAATTTCTAAAACATCTAGATTTCGACCTTCGGCGATTTCGATACATGTGTCACATGTGCCGCATGGATCGATTGTCGGCCCATTTACGCAATTGAGAGCTTTAGCGAAAATACGGGCGGTAG
>CAYYAN010000017.1:0-12732 GCA_964469825.1 uncultured Chthoniobacter sp.
CAGCCATCGGCGTTCCCGGCTTTCGCAGTAGAGAGGGATGAAATATCCGGGTTAACCATAAAGAGCACAAAAAATCAAGGAAACACAAAGGAACCTAACAGACGTTATTCTTTTTTTATTCTTTACTGTTAATTTTTTTCTATGAGCTCCATCAGACTCTTCATTCCAGGTCCTGTTGAGGTTTCTCAAAAGACCCGTGAGGCTTTTGCTAGGCCTCTCATAGGACATCGGGGGAGTGAGTTTAAAAACCTCTATGCTTCTTGTCAGTCACGCCTACAACAGTTGTTTGAAACGAGCAGACCTGTTTTTATTGCCACTTCTTCAGCGTGGGGTGTGATGGAAGGAGCATTGAGAAATTTAGTAAAAGGGAAGGTGCTTGCATGTATGAATGGAGCTTTTTCTGACAAGTGGTTTGATGTTGCACTGCGTTGCAGTTATGAGGTAGAGAAACTTCAAGTTGATTGGGGTAAACCGATTGTTCCAGAGCTTCTTGAGCAAAGGCTGCAGCAAGGAAAGATTGACGTCGTGATGTTAATTCATAATGAAACTTCGACTGGTGTGATGAGTGATTTGTCAGCACTTGCAGCGGTGATAAAACAGTTTCCAAAAGTTTTATGGGTTGTTGACACCGTTTCTTCTTTTTCAACGATGCCCATTCCGATGGATGAACTTGGAATTGATGTCATGCTAACTAGTTCCCAAAAGGCTCTGGCATTACCTCCAGGAGTGGCTCTATTTTCTGTTTCAGAAAAAGCCATGAAACGTGCTGCTATGGTAAAAAATCGTGGTTACTATTTTGACTTTCTGGAATTCCAAAAAAATCATGAAGGAAATATGACGCCGAGTACACCTTCTATTAGTCATATCTATGCGCTTGCTTCTAAGCTTGATGATATTTTTGAAGAAGGAATCATTCAACGCTATGAACGTCACGTTCGTACGAATCGCCTTGTTCACGAGTGGGTACAGCAACGTGGATTTGATTTTTTTGCACCCGAGGGTTTTCGTTCCCTAGGATTAACGTGTGTCGCTAATAATCAGGGGATCGATGTAGCAGCCTGGATTCAGCGACTTCAAGAAAAACATCATTGCATTATTGATGGTGGCTATGGACCACTCAAAGGAAAAACTTTTCGCATTTCCAATATGGGAGACGAAACCGAGGAGACTATTTCAGAACTTCTCGTGTGGCTTGATGGAGTGAGATAAATTCGAGGAAAAAGATTTGCAAGAATGACAATATTTTTATTAACACTCTGATCTTAACCCGGATATTTAAAAATAAACTTTTTGCTGTTGATTTTCATCTGTGTGCTTGATCCCTGCAGCCTGTAGCCTGTAATCTGTTTGCCTGTTTATGAGCCGTTATCGCAATACTGTCCTTCTTCCTAAAACTGATTTTCCCATGCGTGCAGGTCTTGCAACGCGCGAGCCAGAGTTGCTAGCTCGTTGGGAAAAAGAAGATCTTTATTTCAAAATTCAGCAAGCACGTGCTGCAGCGCCTTGCTATGTCTTGCATGACGGCCCTCCATTTGCTAATGGACAAGTTCATATGGGAACTGCACTAAATAAAGTTCTTAAAGATTTAGTTGTAAAATCCAAAACAATGTTAGGTTTTCGGGCTCCATTTGTGCCTGGTTGGGACTGTCATGGTTTGCCAATTGAGTTTAAGGTGGTGAAGTCTTCAAAAGGCCTGACTCCATTACAAATTCGCGAGCAGTCAGATGCCTATGCTCGAAAGTTTATTGATATTCAACGAGAAGATTTTAAACGCCTTGGTGTTTTTGGAGATTGGAATCATCCCTACCTCACTTTAGATCCTGGTTATGAGGCAACGATCATTCGTTCGTTTGCTAAGTTTGTAGAAAAAGGGTTGGTATACCAAAAAAAGAAACCAGTCTATTGGAGTACCGGAGCACAAACTGCTCTGGCAGAGGCAGAGATTGAGTATCAGGAGAAAACGTCACCAGCAATTTATGTTGCGTTTTCGTTGCAAGATCAAAAAGATGTAGCAGTTGTTATTTGGACGACCACTCCTTGGACACTGCCTGCTAATGTTGCGATCGCTGTCAATTCTGAGGCAACCTACGTTATTGTTCGCACAAAAAATCAACAAGGCGTTGAAAAAAACTATTTAGTTGCTGAAGCGCGTGTGGAGAATTTTTGTGAAGCTTGTTCTTTAGAAAAAATCTCACTGGGAGAAAAAATTTTAGGACGTGATCTCGAAGGAAAAGTGGCTCAGCATCCTTTCTTGCCTCGTACAGCAACATTATATGGAGCTGACTTTGTCACGATGGATTCAGGAACAGGTCTTGTTCATATTGCACCAGGTCATGGTGAAGATGATTATACACTTGGCCTTCAAAAGAAACTTCCTGTTTTATCTCCCGTTGATGATGAGGGATGCTTTACCCAAGAGTGCGGCGTTGCTGAACTCATTGGAAAAAATGTTTTTACTGGCAATCCGCTAATTATTGAGATGCTCAGAGCACGTGGAGTGCTTTTGGGACATCAAGAATATCAGCATAGCTATCCGCACTGCTGGCGCTCTAAAACCCCGATCCTCTTTCGTGCGGTAGAACAATTTTTTATCAATATCGCCCAACTTCGTGATCAGATGTTGGCTGGTATTGGACATGTTGACTGGATTCCGGCATGGGGTAAAAGCCGTATTAGCGCTGGCGTTGAACGTCTGGACTGGTGTATTTCTCGCCAACGTTCATGGGGAGTGCCATTACCAATTTTTTATGATCAAGGAAAGAAGCCAATTCTTGATCCAGTATTGATTGGTCAAATCGCTGACATTTTTGCAAAAGAGGGATCAAATGCATGGTTTGCTTGGGATGATGCAACGTGGTGTCAGCAATTAGGAAAGGCTGTAGGGTCGTTGCAGCGCTTTTCGTTAGATATTCTCGATGTTTGGATCGAAAGCGGTGTCAGTCACGAAGCCGTTTTGCGTGCACGCCCCGAGCTGCATTTTCCTGCTGATCTTTATTTAGAGGCAACGGATCAACATCGTGGTTGGTTTCAATCTTCTCTCATGACGTCGGTAGCAATGAATAACGTTGCTCCTTACAAAACAGTGTTGACTCATGGTTTTGTTGTTGATGTCGACACACGACAAAAAATTTCTAAGTCTAATCAAGGAACTCCAGGTTATCAAAAACCGACTGAGGCCAGTCATTTTATCAAAACCTACGGAGCCGATATTGTAAGGCTTTGGGCGGCGAGTGTGCAGTTCACGGATGAAGTTCCTTTTTCAGAAGAAATCTTTGCGCGCGTGACGGATTCTTATCGTCGCATTCGAAATACTCTACGGATTCTTTTAGGAAATCTTCATGAGTACGATATGGCCGCAACAGCAGTAGAGTTTCCAAAAGGATCTATAGACGCTTGGATTTTGGAACGCTTACAACAATTGGTAAATACGTGTCACAAGGCTTATGAGGAATTGGCTTTTCAAAAAGTAACGCATGCGATTAATCAATTTTGTACTGTTGATTTGAGCAGCCACTATGTTGATGTCACGAAAGACCGTCTCTATTGTGATTCCATTAACTCTTCACGTCGCCGTGCAACTCAGGTTGCGATGGCTCGTATTTTTGAAACGATTACGAAGTTACTTGCTCCGATTTTAGTTTTTACAGCCGAAGAAGCTTGGAGTTACTATCGTCCCAACAGTTCGATTCATATGGAATTACTTCCAGAGGCTCGGGACCTTGATGCAGCATTGCTACAGCGTTATGACAAACTTTTAGAATTACGAAGTCAAATCTCACAAGCTTTAGAAAAAGCGCAGCGTGATGGTGTGATTGCAAATCCCTTAGAAGCATTTGTTAAAGTAACGACAAAGGATTCAGAAATTTTAAAAGCAGTCTCAACACCTGAAGCTCTAGCTGAGGTTGAAGAATTTTTTATCTTGAGCCATTTCATAGTTGAAGAGGGTGAAGAAAAAATCACTATTTCTTTAGAAGCTGCTGAAAAATGTGAGCGCTGCTGGCGTCATCGCGCTGATGTCGGTTCACATGCCGAGCATCCGACCTTGTGTGGCCGTTGTGCGAGTGTGGTTGGACTAGCCTGAATATTTCATCCCTCTCTACTGCGAAAGCCGGGAACGCCGATGGCTGCTGCGTTAGACTTGAATTTTGATCAGGACAGTATGGACTCATACAGCCCTGATCAAAATCCTTCGTCTGCCTTGCCCCATCAGCCTTCGCGGCTCTCTCGTCACGAGAGTGATGAAATATCCGGGCCAGAGAAGGTTGAAGATAAGAGATAGGGGTCGACTTTTGGAAAAAATGTTAGCAAACTAAGGACCTTTCTTCTATCTCCCTGCTTTCCTCATTCAAACAATGACTGCTCCTCTCTACTTCATTCCCATTGTCTTTTTACTAGTTGCCTGTGATCAACTGACGAAGCTCCTTGTTTTGCATGCGGTTCCTGTTTATGCAGCTGTCAAAATTATTCCTGGATTTTTTTATCTTACTCATCTTTATAACACGGGTGCTGCTTTTGGCATGCTCCATGATAGTAATCGATTTTTTATGGGAGTCTCGGTGGCAGCGATTGCAATTTTATTTTGGCAGCGACGTCATTTTATAGCCATGCCATTGCAACTTGGCTGGGTTTTAATGTTAAGTGGTATTCTTGGAAACCTCTGTGATCGCTGGTTTCGAGGTCATGTTATCGATTTTCTGGGATTTCAAATTTGGAATTATTATTGGCCACCGTTTAACATTGCTGATACCTGCATCTGCATGGCGACTGGTTTTTTTATGATGAGTGCCTTTTCTTCGCAGAGATCAAGGTAGCTTTATTTTAGTACTTCATTCATCAATGTAGTAGAGTTCTTGATGCGTTGTAGCCAGAAATTTGGATCAGGTTCGTTGGATTCCAGTTCGTTAATCAATGCATTAAACTCTGAAGAGTGTGATTGGATTAAACTTAAGACTCTTGATAAATGTTTGAGGTCAGCTATAGCCGAATGTGAATATGGTAAATCTCTTAACCTATTTGCATAATTTTTTAAATCATACTCATGCTGATGAAGTAATTGAGTGGAGAGATCAAGAATAGTATTTTGATGAACTGTATTACTCTCTAAAAATTTCTTAAGATAAAGGGCAATCGCTTCAGAGTCTTTTTGGATAAATCTTTCTTTCTGACGAAAAAAATTATTATCTCCCTCGATATCATAGAAGTGAATCATTCGTAAGAGGCCTATAATGGTTGCGTGATATCCTTTTTGCATCTTTTGAGCATCGTTCTCTTTAATAGCCGTGAGTAAAAACGGAATAGAGACATTAGAAAGAGTATCCATAATAATATGGCTCTCTGACATCTCATAAAACTGCACATCGTAAAGGCTGCTGAGATAATTCTCATTAATAAGTTTTTCTAAGAAGCAAAGGTATAATTCTTGTTTTTGTGTTAACCCGAATATTTCATCCCTCTCTACTGCGAAAGCCGGGAAGTCAGATGGATGCTGCGTTAGACTTGAATTTTGATCAGGACAGTATGTACTCATACAGCCCTGATCAAAATCCTTCGTCTGCCTTACCCCATCAGCCTTCGCGACTTTCTCGTCACGAAAGTGATGAAATATTCGGGTTAAGGTTGATCCTTCCAGTTCCTTTCTCGTTTTGTTTATTTGGTGAGGCAAACTTGCTAACATTCTAGAACTTTCAGCTGCTGGGGAACTGCATCTTTCATACTCCCTATAAAAAGTCATCATTGGCTGACGATCACGTTGATTCTGAGTATCAAAAGAATTCTTAACTTTCTGATAACGTTGATCCGCTGAATAGAGCTCTGCAAATGTATCATCAAATGTTTCGGAAGTAGAGGAAGAGCTATTTTGAAGGTCTTCATAAGATTTTTTCCACATTTTTACACTTCGTTCTAAATGTTGAATAATCGGAGGAAATATTTTTTCGCCTTGATAGGTGATAGTATTCGACCCGTATGGACAAGGATCTTGTTCCTGGTAAGAAAAGGTGCTCCAATTATTATTTTTTAAAATGGTGAAAAGATCAGAGTACTGCTTTTCAAGGTGAAGAATTGCTCTCATTAAAATGAGTTTTTTTATCTCTTCTGTTTGTGTGGCATCTAACCCGGATATTTCAATCCATTTATTGATTTCTGTAAGAGCAGGTAATGGTTGGAAAGGGTTTTCTGGAAGTTTCTGCAAGAGATTAGAGAAAAAAGTCTGACTTTCTAAAAAAACCTCCTTTGCTTGGATGTCTTGATTAAGTTTTGTTAAGCAGCTCTCGACAATCTGATAAAGTTCTTCAGTAGTTGCAGCTATCGGAGTTCGAAGCAGGTTTCGTTGCGGTCGTTTAAGTTCAAAGGGGCTAGGTAGCATTCTTTTTGCTTCGCGCTCTATTTGCTGTTTATAAAAAACATCTCTTGGTTGATACTTATGTGAATAGGAGGGGAAGTTTCTTGCAATGTTCTTGAGTGGCTGAGGCCCTGGATTGTTCTTAATTTGCCAATAATCTTGATCTTCTATTTGAAGCACCCCAAATTGATCATCAAAATTGGAAATGGGTGAATTAGATTGATTGCTCGAATATTGAATGTTCCATCCAGAGATCCTGTCCTTTAAATGGTTTGAAATTTTCGCCAATATGTTCCCAGCAAAATAATGGGAAGAACCTTCCCATGGTTTACCTGGGAGCGTATAAGAAAATTTTTCCCAATTCGGAGTGAGATGTATTGTTGCTAACAAAGTCTGATGTTGATATTGGATTCGTCTAATGCACTTTTCTAAAATAAGTTTTTGTAGTGCTGTCTTCTCTTCTGAGTTTGAACTCTTGGTTGCAATCAACTCCTTGATCGTTTTAAGAGCCGGTAACGGTTGCTTGTTATCTAATAAAGCATGTATATCAGGTGCTTGACATTCCAGAGCGGTATTAACAGCTGCCATTTCTTTAATGCAGGCTTTTTCTTCGTCACAAAGTTTTTTCTGGAGTTGACTTAATTTTCCAAAGAGCGTGTTAAAAACTACTCTTGTGTTACTAAGAGCAGGAAATAGAGAGTATCCTTGAGTTTGAATTGTTTTAAGAAGTATATTTCTTTTTTCCTCATTGAAGATACGTGCATGATCTAAGTAAGAGGTTGTTGTATCCTGAAAGTTAAAAAATTCTTGAGCGTTTTCTTCTCGAGTAGAAAAAAAATAAGAAAAACAATTTTGAGATTCGTAAGGCTGAAGTTGTTTGGAAAATTCTTTTGCGTTAGTGATCCAGTCATCAGCTTCACGTTGATAATCTGCTGTTGTCTTTTCTATTTTTTCGGAATCACTTTTTAGATTCTCAGTTGGTCCTGACAGAGATGAATCGGAAATATTAAGTCTAGCAACATTTGCTGAAGGACTATATCCAGGATCAGTTAACAAATTCTTTCTTTTTTCTTCTGATTGTTCGTGATTCTGTTCTTTCTGGTTGACTGTTGGGTCTTCGCCCTTAGGAAGAAATCCACGAGTCATAGCGAATGTGGAGGTAGAAAAAAGAGAGAGGAAGAGTGAAAAAAATAAACTTAAAGAAATTATTCTTGGGGAAGTCATATGAAAACATGTAAAAATGAAACGCGAATGGTATAAGTAATTATTTTTATGGATCTACCTAGAAGCCCTTACGATCAAGTTCACAGCCTTGTCTACTTTGGCCGCATGCTTGATAAAATTAGATTGCATGTGGCAGGCCAGTTGCCTGAGGCTTATATTGCGAATCTTGGTCATGATGAGAAATTTGATGGAGCCTGTCTTCGCTTTTTGGGAGTTTCTTACAAAGATCTGGAAAAAATTATCGTTGCTGGAGCTTCTGATGAAGCTGCTTGGGAGTGGTGTAAGAAAAATGGCAAATCTCACACCGAAGAAGAAGTCATGATTTGGAATCGCTATATGACCAAATGTGGTTGGCGAGACACCATGACTGAAATATTACAGCGACGCCTCAAAGAAGGTGGTTGGGAAGATCGAACGGACATTCAAACATTGTTTGATTACATCGATCTTGATGAAGGAAGAAAAAAGTAAGCACTTCTATTCCTCTTTCTTCGGTCCAACATGATAGCTTGTAGGCCAGTTGATTTGACGCCGTAGAAGCCAGAACACACCGATGAGATCGAGTACTCCATGGCTCGCTCGTTTTAAAATGGTATAGTTTGATTGACCAAAGCGGCGAGGGCGATGATTGACAGGAAATTGACCTAATGTCAGTCCAGCATGTTCAAGCATGGCAATCATGTAGCATTGCATTTGATTAAAAGGAATGAGGAAGCGGAGATGTTCTTTTCGAATGACTTTAAGCGTGCAACCTGCATCGCGCACGGTATCGCCAGTAAAAAACTTACGAACCTTATTGGCAACTTTAGAGGCAGCTTTAACTTGCCAACTGTCTTTACGATGCTTACGGTACCCGCAAACAATATCGTGATTTTTGGACTCGCGCACGAGCATCGGAATATCAGCGGGATCGTTTTGACCATCTCCATCCATTAAGACACAGAGAGGATGAGAAGCTGCTAACAGGCCCGCATAGAGAGCTGCACTTTGACCGAGATTTTTTGGAAACGAAATGAGGCGTACATCCTTAAACTTTTTAATTAATGACTCTGTGTGGTCATGACTGCCATCATTAACGGCAATGATTTCAGCATCAGGATTGGTGAGGCGTGTTTCTTCCAAAACAGCAACGACATTCTCCTTTTCGTTATAGAAAGGGATGATGATAGAAATGTTAGGGGAAGTTTGATTTTCGGACATAAAAACAGCTTACAGGTTATAGGCTACAGGCTACAGTAAAATATGCAATATCCGTTACTGACCCCTATGCTGGGATTAACCCAATAAGGCGAAGGGGTGCTTCAGTGCCGTGACGCGTTTTAATAGGGAGTGCTAAAATAAAACTTCCTGTTGGTGGTAAGTTTGCAGCGTTGGCTATATTTTCAATGATGTATTTTTCAGATCCTAAAAAAGCTTTGTGAACTGGATAGCCGCTCTCTGGGCGATCGGGAGAGAGGGTGTCAATACCCAAGCCAACAACCTTTCGCTGGATCAAGACGTTTGCTGCTGCTTTAGAGATCGAAGGAAAGCGATAGTCGTTGTGATATTTTTTTGGCTCTTTCCAAAATTGTTCCCAGCCTGTTCTGATCATAACAAAGCTATTTGGGGTGATGACGCCATGTTCTTTTTCAAAAAGGGTAAGATCATCAAGAGAGAAGATGTAGTTTTCGTGGGCTTGTGTTGAAACATCAATCATGACACAAGGTGCTGTTAGATGATTTAGATCAAGTTGTTCGATGGTTGTTTTTCCAAGGCTGCAATGAGCTGGTGCATCGATATGCGTTCCAATACCGGCGTGCATTTTGAGTTGTTGTACACGAAAGGAAACATGGCTAGCGGTCGGATCATAATCGAGTTTTATTTCTTGATGAAAACCACAACTTCCATTCCAAGAAGGGATTTTCTCATCGAGCGTGTGTGTTAGATCGATAATCTTGTAAGGAAAAGAAGAAGTGTTCATCAATGAGAAATTGTTTTTTGATATCGTGGAGAGGTAAAGAGTTGGACATCTTCCTTTTCACATTATTACGATTCCTTTTTCAATGGCTCGTGCCAATGTTTTTTTTGCGTCGGTACTGTAGGGGCGTGTTGGAGCTATTTCAGGATCTTCTTCTTCGCCATCAGCATTTCTTTCTGTTTGCTCTTTTTTCTTTTTCTTGAGAGGAGATTTTCGTGTGCCTCTTTGTCCAATAGGAGCGAGCATTTGGTTCTCAGTCATACTTGCTTGAATCGTTGACTTAGCTGTGTCATCAACGGTTGTATATTGATTGCTAGCTATTGCTTGATTTGTTGCAGTTGATCCAAAGACAAATGCAGTGGAATCACTGGCTTGCATGGCATAAGTGTCGGGAGCTACAGTTCCTGGTGCAATAGTGACGTTTGCCTCAGTGCCTCCACTGATACCGGTGGATGTTTCTCCTTGGCCAGGAGTTGGAGGGTTTGAATTATTGGAAGGGGAGAGCTGATCATTGTTAAAGGCAAGCGATGACTGAATGATCTGCGCTGGAGAGATCATGGTGATAGGATGATTGGCCATGATAAAAGCAGGTTAGATGTAATTAATGAATGTTAACATCGGTTAAGTCATCACCATGAGGATCGAAAGATTTTTCAGATATAGGATCTAAGATGTTTGAATAAAATGGGGGTGCCTCTTCCATTAATTGTTCTTTGGATGGTGATTTGAGAGCTGGATTCATACGATCTTTTAGTGCGAGAAATGCCTCATCTCTTTTTTCTGGTGTGGCAGACGCAACAGCAAAGAAAAGATCGATGGTTGTTTTTATCTCTGGATTCGCTTGAAGCGTTCGAGCTAATTCGCTATTCGATCCAAGAATTTGGAGGTAATCTGCCGTGCTGATAGGAATTTTTGAAGGAATGATTTTTCCATTTTGCATCTTTCCATAATGATTTTTTACCTGAGTAAAAAATGATTTTTTTGCAGTTTCAAAGTCTTGAGGGCTTAATGATTTAATCAGCATGACAGCAGCACTATGAAAATCAACTTCTGATCCATATGGTTTTGCTCCATAAAGTTCTGAATTGGCAACTGCAGGAGCCATATGGTTTGGAGTTCCCCATCGGGTGCTTGAGAGTAGAAGATTGTTTGATTTTTGAGTTCTCTCGAGGCCAGGTTTCATTTTATGTCTTGCTCCATAAACTCCTCCCAACCCGAAGTCGATGATTGTTCCTTGTTTAGTCGCAGGATCGTATATAAAATTTTCTGCTTTAAGATCACGATGGATCAAGTTGCGAGCATAAGCTTTTTCTAAGAAACCGAAGAGAGAGCGTGAAATGCCATCAAAATGCTCTACTGGCTTAAAATTTGGATCTTTTAAAAGTTCTTCTAATTCTGTTCCTACTGCTTTTTCCATGAGCTGAGCAACTAATTTTACTTTGGTTTCTTCAGGAAGTTTTTTTCCAAAGTCTTTTGTTTGATCTGCTGGAACATAGTATCGCTCAACAGGGCTGTTAGGTTTAGTAATTTCTAAAACAAAAGCGGCTGATTTAGCAAAGTGAGAGAGATCCTTGCAGCGTGATGCTGCAATATCACCAGTTCTCCACCACTTTTCATTGAGTTCTTCATCATCAGTTAAAAATTCATCTTTGATCTGTTCTTTATAGACATAATCTTGAGAACCAATCTTTGCTGTATAAACTTTTCCAAAATTACCCTGGCCAATGATCTTGCCGATGCTGATGCCTTGTTCTGATTGAAGGTAGTCAATAAGAGGTGTTCTGGCTGGAATGAGTTTGACTGATGATGCCTGAGTAACAGATGTTGAAGAAGTGGGAGGTAGAGCAATATTTTGCGGTAAGATTGGAGCTTGCTCGACGTTGAATTTAGAGCTGGCTGCTTGTTGCATCTTAGTCCTCAACTCTGCTCCTGGGATAGGATTTGTTTGAGCGATGCTATATCCAAAGAGCGAAGATAAAATGCCTCCTGAGAACCACGATGTCGAAATTCCAGGTGACGTGGTCAGCACAGCAGAGTCCGGGCTTCTTGTTTGATCAGTATTGTTAACGATAGCAGCCATAAACTTTAAAATAATCCCGCAATAATGTTCACAACTAATGCTAGAATGGAAGTGTTGAAGAAAAAGGCGAGGAGACCATGAAGTAAAACTACTCGGCGTAATCGATGTTGCGTAATCCCAACATCAGCAACTTGGCAGGTCATTCCAATGACAAAAGAAAAATAGACAAAGTCCCAGTAATCAGGAAATTTTTCGTCGCCAGGAAAAAGTAACCCTCGTGCAATAAGATTTTTTTTTCGGACGTTGATAGCCTCAATCGGAAGCGGTTGTTCGACTTGTTGTGAAGGGAGCAGATCTCTATTTTTAGATGTTTGATGGAAAACAAGAGGTTGATCGCTTTCTTCCTCTTCTAACTCACCGCGATAGTAGGCGTGAGCATAGAGTGTTGCAAAGCGAGTGTGAACAAAAGTCCAAGAAAGAGCAATAGTTCCTAGTGCTAGGAAAATGGTCTCACTCGTATGTGAAGTAAGTTTACCTTTAGAGAAAGTTAAAAGAAGCCATGTTGCTAAAAAGCTAGCTGCTGCTGCAGCCACAACAATGAAAAAAAGAAAGTGGCGAGTATTATCTTTGAGACGAAGTTGCTGCCTAATTTCATAGGGATTTTTCGTAAAGATCAAAGCCCAAGTAGCAATAATGCTCGTCATAGCAAATCCATTCCAAGCCATGATCATCGGAATAGGAAACGATGCGTATTGCTGAAATCCAAAAAATAAAATAAGAGCAATAAGAGATTCAATAATCCAATATTCATGAAAACGCAAAAAATGATGGGATCGCTTTGTGAATTGAGTTATTTTTTTAGGCGATGGCATGACTGAAAAATTATGTTCACTACTTCTTTTTTCTCAAAGAGTTTTTTTTCACAAATTCTAGCAGGGACTGTTGTCTTTTTGGTGGCTTTGCCTCTTTCCCTCGGTATTGCTTTGGCTTCAGGGGCCCCTTTGGTTTCTGGATTGTTTAGTGCGATGGTTGGAGGGATTGTTGTTGGGGTACTCAGTGGTTCGGAGATCGCTGTGAGCGGGCCTTCAGCAGCATTAGCTACGATTATCATGCAAGAAATTACCAAGATTCATTCCTTTGAAGCATTTTTATTGGCGCTTTTTTTTGCTGGAATTATTCAAATCATCATTG